>SKKW01000160.1:0-9696 GCA_007123535.1 Candidatus Izemoplasma sp.
CCGAAGAAGCAGGCCTTGGTGAAATGATTAACACGATCATGCAAAGTGCCTTCTTTAAACTGAACCCACAAATCTTACCGTACGATGAAGCGAAAAAACTCATGAAAGACTACGCCGAAAAAACGTATGGTCGTAAAGGTCGTGTGATCGTTGAGAAAAACTACGGTGCGATTGACCGTGGTGGCGAAGGGCTCATTGAAGTGCCTGTGCCTAAAGAATGGGCAAACTTAGAAGATGAGAAACCAAGTCTTGAAGACACCAAACCTAAATTTGTCAAAGACATTGCCGAGCCTGTCAATGCGATTGAAGGCTATAAACTCCCGGTTTCAGCGTTTGAAGATTGGTCTGATGGCACCATGGAACACGGCACCAGCCAATACGAAAAACGCGGCATCGCGAACTATACCCCAACCTGGATCGCTGAGAATTGTATCCAATGTAACATGTGTGCGTTTGCCTGCCCACACGGCGTCATCCGTCCCTTCCTCATGACCGATGAAGAATATGAGAATGCGCCTGAAGGCGTTGACACGTTAGACGCCCGCGGAAAAGGCATTGCGGGTATGAAATATCGCATTCAAGTCTCAACCCTTGACTGTACGGGTTGTGCGGTGTGCGTCTCAGTCTGCCCAGCGAAACCAGATAAAGCGATTAAAATGAACCCAATTGGCGAAGAGATTGCCAAAGGGGAAGTGGATCGTGCGCGCTACTTCTTTAACGAAGTGACCCCAAAAGATCACTTAATTGAAAAAACCACCGCGAAAAACAGCCAGTTCGCCGCCCCACTCTTTGAGTTCTCAGGTGCCTGTGCTGGGTGTGGTGAAACCCCTTATATTAAAGCCGTCACACAGCTCTTTGGTGAGCGTATGGTGATTGCGAATGCGACCGGTTGTACCTCCATTTATGGTGGCTCATTCCCATCGACGCCATACACTAAAAACTTAGAAGGACGCGGTCCTGCTTGGGCAAACTCACTCTTTGAAGACAACGCGGAATTTGGCTTTGGTATGCGTCATGCGATGCAAACGATGCGTGCGCGTTTACAAACCGTTTACGTTGAAACCAAAGACAAACTTCCTGACGCGTTAACCAGCTTGATGGATGAATGGATCACCCATCAAAACGATGGCGATAAAACCTTAGCACTCGCCCGCGAGATCAAACCGTTGCTTGAAAACGTTGACGGTGAACTCGGTGAAACGTTACGTGAACTCAGCCAGTACCTCGTCAAACAATCCAACTGGATCATCGGTGGCGATGGCTGGGCGTATGACATTGGCTTTGGTGGCTTAGACCACGTCATTGCGAATGAAGAAGACATCAACATCTTAATCCTAGATACCGAAGTCTATTCAAATACGGGTGGACAATCCTCTAAATCGGCGCCTACAGGCTCGATTGCGGCGTTTACCGCGAGCGGTAAAGTCGGTAAGAAAAAAGACTTAGCGGCGATCGCGATGAGTTATGGTCACGTCTATGTGGCACAAATCTCACACGGTGCAAGCCAACAACAAGTCATCCGTGCTTTAAGAGAAGCTGAAGCGTACCCAGGACCTTCGATTGTGGTCGCTTACAGCCCATGTATCGCCCACAAAATTAAAGGCGGCATGACCATGTCTGCGACGCAAGCGAAACTCGCGACTGAAGCAGGCTACTGGCCAACCTTCCGCTTTGACCCACGTCTCATTGAACAAAATAAGAACCCCTTTGTCCTCGATTCTAAAGCACCCAACTGGGATCGTTACAAAGAATTCTTACTCAATGAATCACGTTACGCACAGCTGCTTGACATCAATCCTGATCAAGCCGAAGCGCTCTTTAGTCTTAACTTACAAGAAGCGCAACGTCGTTACCGCATGTATGAACGTTATGCGGCCATGGATTATTCCAACGAAGCGTAAAACTTTGAACGCCACCTCGGTGGCGTTCTTTCTTTTAAAAAGCAAGGCATGACGCTATAAATGCTAAAAAAAACAGTGAGAGTCTCTTGTCAATGTAAGCGTTTTAAGTTATAATACTAAGTTATCCAAAGAAAGAAGGGACATCATGGGTCAAGAAATTACCTTACTGACAATTTTACAGAGTCTTGGCTTTACGACGCTCTTTGTAGGCCTCATCGGTCTCGATCGTCAACGCCGAAACAAAATCGCGGGTCTCACGACCCATCTTTTAGTCGCACTTGGTGCTTCGGGACTGACGATCGTGCAACGTATGTTGGTCTATGATGCGATCATGTTTGCGAATGAATATCCGCACTTAGCCGCAAACATAAATTTTGAAACACAACGACTCGTAGCGCAGATTGTCTCGGGCATCGGCTTTTTAGGTACCGGGGCCATCTTAAAAACCAACGGCTACATCAGCGGTTTAACCACCGCCTCAACGCTTTGGATCAGCGCCATCATCGGCATCATCTTTGGGTATGGGTATTTCCTTTTAGGGACAACACTCTCCATCATGATCTTGTTTGTTTTAACGATCATCAAAAACGTCTTTAGGCATCACGTCGACGATCATCATTAACGAAGACTTAAGCGGCGCACAGCTTCCTGAGGCGCCGTTTTTTTATGGCCATCTTTTAGAGTATGACGGTGGCAATTTGTATGACAAGAAGGTATAATAAAATGACTGTTTAAAGGAGGCTATTTATGGCAACATTAATCATCAAAGACTTATACGCCAAAGTCGATGACAAAGAAATTTTAAAAGGCGTCAACTTAACGATTAAATCCGGGGAAACCCACGCAATTATGGGCCCTAACGGCACCGGGAAATCCACCTTAGCGAGCGTCATCATGGGCCATCCCCGTTATGAAGTCACGCAAGGCAGCATCACCCTAGATGGAGAAGACGTGCTCGAGATGGAAACCGACGAGCGCGCACGCGCAGGACTCTTCCTCGCGATGCAAGCCCCTCAAGAAGTCCCTGGAGTGACCAACTCAGACTTTTTAAAAACGGCGGTTGAAACCCGTCTAGAAGAAGGCGAACACTTAGCCCTTTTTGATTTTATTAAACAATACGACCAAGCCATTAGCGATTTAAAAATGGCGGACGATGTCCCACATCGTTATTTAAACGATGGCTTTTCTGGGGGCGAAAAAAAGCGTAATGAGATTTTACAGATGAAACTCTTAAAACCGCGCATTGCGATTCTTGATGAAATCGATTCAGGCCTTGATGTGGATGCGCTTAAAATTGTGGGCGATAACGTCTCTAAGATGCAGACCGATGAGTTGGGTCTACTCATGATCACCCATTACCAAAGGATTTTAGAATACATTAACGCCGACATCATCCACGTGATGATGCAAGGCCGGATCGTCAAAACCGGCGATCAAGCCTTAATGAAAAAGATTGACACTGAGGGGTACGACTGGTTAAAAGAAGAACTTGGCATCGACGATGAGCGTGTGATCGTCGAAGACCATGAGCCTGTGTTCTTAAACCCAACCAAGAAAGAAGCGCTCTAACATGTCTGATGCGTTAAAGACCCTAACCCCTGAGCTTCAAAGCCTGATTGGCGCGGTAGAGAATGTCATTGTCGTCTGTGATGGCAACATCATTCACCAACAACTCTCCCCTGCTTTTGATGGCCTAACCATTAACCAAACCCTCATCTACGACGCCCAAAAGTTCGATTTAGACGACCCTGCGGTGGCGTACAATTTAGAACATACCAACAGCACGTTAAGTTTAATCGTCCCTAAAGACACCGTCTTAAAACCGACCCTTTATGTCTTTGTCATCCAAGGGGACCTTGATTTAGTGCACCAAACCCACGTGCATTTAGAAGCCAACGCTGAACTGAGCGTATTTGAATATTTAGGCAACACCACACAAGCGGGCATCAACATCCTCACGCATGCGGATGTGGACCCGTACGCAACCCTCAACTATTTATCACTCGCGGCGCATACCAAACATGCGGCCGTCTCTTTAAACCGTTTTGCGAACATTGCTGAACGCGCCAACGCAACCTACACGCTCGCGCTCTTTGGCGAAGCGCTCACCCAACAAAACACCCACCACATCATTCATGGGTACCAAGGGGAATCCTTGGTTAAAGTGGTCGCGTTTACCGACCAAACCCAAGAAGCGTTTATCAGAACGCTTGTTGAGCATCAAGCCATTGATTCGACCGGCAACATCGAACATTACGGTGTCGCCAACGATGAAAGCTTTTTAACCTTTGAAGGGATGGGTAAAATCCTCAAAGGCATGCGCCAATCAAAAGCCTTTCAAAGCACCAAAGGCGTTGTTTTAGCACCTAAAGCACGCCTCGATGCGAACCCTTTATTAGTGATTGATGAATACGACGTCGAAGCCGGTCACGGCGCGGCGGTTGGCCGTATTGACGAAGAACAACTCTATTACATGATGAGTCGTGGCTTAACCAAAAAAGAAGCCGAACGTCTCATCATCAACGGCTTTTTAGCGCCGCTCAGTCAACTTTTAGCGGACGCCGCGATGGATGATCACATCCGTGCGTTATTGGCCGCCAAAACACAGTAGGTGATGCTATGAGCAGTCGTGCTCGAAAAGAAGATTTTCCTGTTTTAAAAGCGAAAGACGTAGCCTATCTAGACACCGCCGCGTCCTCGTTGACCCCGCAAGTGGTCATCGATGCGATGAACCGGTACTATGAACAGTTTCCGGTCAACGTGCATCGCGGCGTGTATGAACTGGGCTATGAAGCCACGGAAGCGTACGAAACCGCACGCGACCGAGTGGCGCGTTTTTTGCATGCCAAACGCGAAGAAATCGTCTTTACCAAGGGCGCGTCACACGGCCTCAACATCGTCGCACACGGACTGGCTAAAACGTTAGGTCCAGGCGATGAAATCATGGTCAGCGAACTCGAACATCACTCCAACTATCTCCCTTGGGTCGAAGCCGCCAAAACCTCTGGGGCCACCTTGACGTTTGTGAATTTAACCAAAGACGGTGAGATCACCGAAGAGGCGTTTTTAAAGACACTCACACCCAAGACTAAAGTCATTGCATTAACCTATGTTTCCAATACGATGGGCACCATCACACCGCTTGAAAAAATCATCCCTCATGCGCGAAAACAAGACGCCATCGTGGTCATTGACGCGGCCCAAGCCGTGCCTCACATGGCGGTGGATGTCGGTCAACTTGACGTTGATTTCTTAGCGTTTTCAGGGCATAAGATGTGTGGTCCTACGGGCATTGGGGTATTATATGGTAAAGAAGATAAGCTCAATGCGCTGGCGCCATTTGAGTTTGGCGGCGAGATGAACGATTACGTCAGTAAAACATCCGTCTCTTATAAAGATGCACCGTATCGTTTTGAAACGGGTACCCCACCGATCGCCGAAGCGCTCGGGTTACACGCGGCGATTGATTACTTAGAATCAATCACCTATAGCCGCATTGGGGCACATGAAAAAGCCTTGCGCGATTATACGATGGAACGGCTTAAAGCCATTCCTGGGGTCATCATTTACAATCCCCACGCGCCTACTGGCATCATTCAGTTTAATTTAGAAGGCGTGCACCCACACGACGCGGTGACTGCGTTTGATCAACATCACGTAGCTGTGAGAGCGGGTCATCACTGCGCCCAAATGGTGATGCATTGGCTGAACGTCCCAGCCACCTTACGAGCCTCATTTTATCTATACAACGACTATCAAGATTGTGACCGCTTCATTGAAAGCGTTCAAGCGGCACAAGATTTCTTTGCGGGGGTGGGCTTTTAATGGATCGCTTAACCCATTTATATCGACAAATTATTTTAGATCATTATAAAAATCCTCGAAACAAGGGGTTAAAAGACGACCCGAGTTATCACACCATCCATCTAAAAAACCCCACTTGTGGGGATGACATAACCATTGCGGTAAAACGTGAAGGGGATAACATTCTTGATGTAAGGCATGATGGCTCCGGCTGTAGCATCTGTTGTTCCTCGGCCTCAGTCTTAGCCACACTGATGCAAAACACGGATGTGTCTCATGCTAAAACACTCATCACACACTATCATGCCATGTTACACGGCGAAGCCTTTGATGAGGCGTTGCTTAAGGAAGCAGCGGCGTATCAAGGCGTCAAACAATTTCCGGCGCGACACAAATGTGCGACCATCGCTTGGCAAGCGTTTGAAAGCGCGCTGAAAGAAGAGGGTGAATAATTATGTCCGATGCGACAAAAAAAGAAATTGAACGGATTATAGGTGATTATAAATACGGGTTTAGAACCGAAACCACCTCCGTTTTAGATACAGGGAAAGGCTTAAACCCTGACAAAATTAAAGAAATCTCTACCATTAAAGGGGAACCTCAGTGGATGCTCGATTTCCGCTTAAAAGCCTACGAGGTCTTTAAAGCGAAACCCAACCCTACCTGGGGACCGGATTTAAGCGGGATTGATTTTGATAAAATCACCTATTACATCAAACCTAGTGAGCGTCAAAGCCACACCTGGGATGAGGTGCCTACAGAAATTAAAGACACTTTTGAAAAACTCGGCATTCCGCAAGCGGAACGCGAGTTTTTAGCCGGCGTGGGTGCGCAGTTTGAAAGTGAAGTCGTCTATCATTCGACGATGGAAGAACTCGAAGCCGAAGGCGTCATCTTTACCGACACTGACTCCGCGTTACGTAATTACCCAGAATTGTTTAGAGAATACTTTGCGAAAAGTGTGCCTTATGACGATAACAAGTATGCTGCGCTCAACAGTGCGGTATGGAGTGGGGGCTCATTCATTTACGTGCCTAAAGGCGTGAAAGTGAAAAAACCACTGCAGTCGTATTTTAGAATCAACTCTGAACAAATGGGTCAGTTTGAACGGACGCTCATCATCGTCGATGAAGGCGCCAGTGTGGATTATGTTGAAGGGTGCACCGCCCCGGTCTATACGACCCATAGTTTACATGCGGCCAACGTTGAAATCTTTGTCCGTAAGGGTGGGTATTGTCGATACACCACCATTCAAAACTGGGCCAACAACATCTACAACCTCGTCACTAAACGGGCGATTGTCGAAGAAGATGGCCACATGGAATGGATCGATGGCAACATTGGTTCAGGCATCAACATGAAATACCCTTCATGCATCTTAAAAGGGGACCGCGCCAAAGGCACCACCATTTCGATTGCCTTTGCGGGCCGCGGCATGGTTCAAGATACGGGCGCTAAAATGATTCACCTAGGGAAAAACACCACGTCCACCATCGTCTCTAAATCGATGAGTGCCAAAGGCGGTTCGGTGAATTACCGTGGCCTCGTACGTCATGAAAAATCGGCGATTGGTGCCAAATCAAACATCGAATGTGACACCATCATCCTAGACGACCAATCCACCTCTGATACGTTGCCCTTTAACATTGTCAGAAACGACTACGCCACTGTGCAACACGAAGCGAAAGTTTCTAAAGTTTCCGAAGAACAACTCTTCTACTTGATGAGTCGTGGGCTGAGCGAAGAACAAGCCACCGAAATGATCATCATGGGCTTTATTGAACCGTTTGCGAAGGAATTACCAATGGAATACGCGGTCGAACTCAACCAACTTATTAAACTCGAAATGGAAGGCTCCATCGGGTAAGCACAGAGTGCCTCTAGCAGGCACTCTTTTTTTGTGACGAATGTGCAAAGGTGAGTCAAACGTATGGTCAAACAGACCCATCTAAGCTATAATAAGGCGGAGGAGATGATAGGATGAACGAAACAATTAATGCGTTACGCTTTTTAGGTCTCGACATGGTCGATGAGGCCAACAGTGGGCACCCAGGCATTGTCTTAGGCGCCGCCCCTGTACTCTATCAATTATTTACCAAACACATGCACGCCACACCCGAAGACGCGCACTGGTTTAACCGGGATCGCTTCGTGATGAGTGCGGGTCACGGCTCAGCGCTTGTTTATGCGCTTTATCATTTAGCAGGTTATGACCTCTCAATGGGCGATTTAAAACAGTTCCGTCAAGTCGGTTCAGCCACCCCAGGCCACCCTGAATATGGCCACACGCATGGCATTGAAGCCACCACTGGGCCCTTAGGTCAAGGCATCGGCAACGCGGTTGGGATGGCGATTGCGGAAGCACATTTAAGAGCCCGTTTTAATAAAGGCAACCTTCACGTGATCGATCACTACACCTACGCCCTTTGTGGCGATGGCGACTTACAAGAAGGCGTCGCCATGGAAGCTTTGGCTTTAGCAGGCCATTTAGGCCTCGATCGCTTCGTGGTGTTGTTTGATTCGAATGATATTCAACTCGACGGCCCAACGAATGAGGCTACCTCCATTAATATGAAAGGGTTCGTTAAAAGTCTGGGCTTTGATTATTTTAAAGTTGACGACGCCAACGACCTAGACGCGCTTGACCGCGCGATTAAGCAAGCGAAAGTGTCCCCTAAGCCAGCCTTTGTCGAAATTAAATCAGTGATTGGTTTTGGTGCGAAAGCCGCTGGCACCGCTGGGGTGCACGGCGCCCCCTTAGGGAAAGAAGAAACCGCCCGTATCAAAGAGACGTTTGATTACCCTTACGGGCCGTTTGAAGTGCCTAAATCAGCCTACGATGATTTCTTACAAACCTTTGGCGATCGTTCACGCAAAGCGTACCTTGCTTGGCAAGAAACGATGGATATTTATGCGCATGAATACCCGAAAGATTTTGCGGATTTAGAAGACATTATGACGCGCAATGTGTCTGTTCGTTTTGATCAACTGATTCCACCGGTGGAACTCGGCACCTCTGAAGCCACACGTAACACGATTGGAAAACTGTTAGACACCTTAAGTGACGCGCTTCCTTCGATGATGGGAGGATCAGCGGATTTAAGTGTTTCAACCAAAGTTAAAGGTAACGACGGCTTTTTCACCAAAGACACCCCCACCGGACGTAACATCCAATACGGGGTGCGCGAACACGCGATGGCGGCCATCACCAATGGCTTAGCCTTACACAACATGAAAGCTTTCTCTGGGGGCTTCTTTATCTTCTCGGATTATATGAAACCCTCCATTCGGTTAGCGGCGCTGATGCAGCTACCATCGATGTTTATTTTTACGCATGATTCGGTGGCGGTCGGTGAAGACGGGCCCACGCATGAACCGATTGAACAACTGGCGACCTTCCGCTCCACCCCAGGGCTAGTGACGTTAAGACCAGCAGATGCGAATGAAACCCGTCATGCGATACGCTTTGCGCTTGAAGCACGTAAAACCCCCACCGTCATGGCCCTCACACGACAAAACGTGCCTGTGGTCACAAATGTGGATTATGAAACCTTCAAACAAGGCGCCTACGTGCTTAAAAAACATAAAGACGCCGAAGGCATCCTCATTGCGACCGGCAGTGAGGTTTCGTTAGCCGTAGCGGTCAGTGAACATTTAGAAACCGAGCATCAACGTTATGTTAACGTTGTCAGCATGCCCTCGATGGAACGCTTCTTAAGCCAACCGCAAAAAGTTCAAGACAGCGTGCTACCGCCAAGCCTCAAAAAGCGTCTCGCGGTAGAGCTTGGCAGCACCGGCTTATGGTACCGTTTCACAAATCACGTGTATGGCATTGACACCTTTGGCGCTTCAGGTAAAGGCGATGAGGTCTTAAAACACTTTGGCTTTACGAAAGAAGCCCTCACGAAAGCGTACTTAAATCTTAAAGATGAATAACCGCACGCTTTACCTTTATCACCCACAGGTTGAGCTCGCGCTTTATGAGCTGTTA
>SKKW01000031.1:0-9642 GCA_007123535.1 Candidatus Izemoplasma sp.
AACAACACGCATCTAAACGCGGCATCCACATCATGTCGATGTTGATTGAAGCGTTAGAACCGTATCGCGATCAACTCACCATTCATTTAGAAACCCATGTGGTCAGTCTCTATGCAGATTACGTCGTTGGCTGTGCCAAAGGCGACCAGTATTTTAAACTTAAAGCCGACGCCATCATTGTTGCTACTGGCGCTTCAGAAAAAGCGTTGCCTTTTGAAAATAATGACCTTCCTGGCGTTTATGCCGCAGGGGCGGTCCAAACCCTTATGAACCAATATGGTGTGAAGCCCGGTCATAAAGTATTGATGGTTGGCTCGGGTAACATTGGCCTCATTGTCTCATATCAGTTGCTGCAAGCGGGTATTCAAGTGGTGGCACTCGTTGAAGCCGCCAAAACCATTAGTGGGTACTTAGTGCATGCGTCTAAACTACGACGATTAGGTGTGCCCATACTCACGCAAACATCCATTAAAGCCGCCCACGGTGAAACTTCGGTCAACGGCGCCACCTTATGGCAACTGGACGACGCCTGGCAAGGCGTGCCTGGCAGTGAAACATTCATGGAGGTTGACACCATCTGCATCAGTGTCGGTTTATCGCCACTCAGTGACTTACTCGCTCAGATGGGTGCTGAGGTTCGCTATGTGCGAGAACTTGGGGGGAATGTCCCCATCATTGATGCACACTATCAGACGACCCTTGAAAACGTCTATGCGTGCGGTGATGTCACAGGCATCGAAGAAGCTTCTTCGGCGATGGTCGAAGGCGCTCTTGTGGGTTTAGTCGCGAGTGCCAAACTTGGACACCATGTGCCAGATTTAGAGGATCGAGTTCAAGCCTTAAAACAAGAGCTGTCGACCTTGCGTATGGGTCCTCATGCTGAAAAACTACGCACAGGGTACGCTAAATTGGAGGGATTCGATGTTTGAACATACAGGCATTCCACCGCTCAAACTCGTGAAACAAGAGTTTCCAGCGGAGTCGGTCTTAGAAAAACCAAAAGCCATCATTGAATGTTATAAAGAAATCCCTTGTAATCCTTGTGCCACGGTCTGTCCGTTTGATGCCATCTTTATTCCTGAAGACATCAACGTTCGTCCGGCAATTGATTTTGATAAATGTACAGGTTGTGGCATTTGTGTTAAACATTGCCCAGGGCTCGCGATTACGGTTAGAAAACTTGAAGGCGAATCGGTTCGATTAACCTTTCCTTATGAGTTTTTACCACGACCCAATCAAGGGGAAAGACATCACGTGGTCAACCGTAATGGTGAGGTCATTTGTGAAGGAGTCATCACCCGTGTAACGCTCGCAAAAGACGCCCAAAATACCGCGCTCATCACGGTATTAATTCCGAAAGAACATCTTTACGACGCCATCACCATCGAGGTGCCTCATGGATCCTAAAAAAGTGATGATTTGTCGATGTTCAGACGTGACCTTAGCGGATTTATATGCGCTCTTTGATGCAGGGTACAGTCATTTTGAAGAGCTTAAACGCATCAAACGTGTTGGCATGGGCCCTTGTCAGGCCAACACCTGCGGAAAAATGGTACAGTGGGAGATAGCGAAACGGTTTAATCGTCCCTTAGAAGAGGTGACCATTCACACCGCAAGACCCCTCACCACAGGTGTCACCTTAGGTGCCTTAGCGGAAGGTGAAGACGATGAAACGTAGTGCTGAAGTGGTGATCATTGGTGGGGGCATCAGTGGGTGTGCGATTGCGTATCATTTAGCCGCCAAAGGGGTTAAAGACGTGGTCGTCATCGAAAAAGCCTATTTAACCAGTGGGGCGACTGGTCGCTGCGGGGCTGGGGTAAGACAACAATGGGGGACCCCCATGAACTGTGATCTAGCCAAACGCAGCGTTGATTTTTTTGAACACGCAACCGAAATCTTACAGTATGACGGCGACATCCAGTTTAAGCAAGAAGGCTATCTTGTCGTCGCTTCATCGAAAGAAGAAGATGCCCTTTTTAAAGAAAACGCCGCCTTACAAAATAAGTACGGCATTCCCACCCAACATTTGAGCAAAGAAGACGCGTTAAAGATTGTCCCTTACCTTAATATAGACGAGGTAACCAGTGCCAATTTTTGTCCGACCGATGGGCATCTGAATCCGTTTACGACGACCGATGCCTTTTATCATGCGGCCAAACGTTTAGGCGTGACCTTTTACACCTATACGACCGTGTTAGACATTGAAATCAAACATCAGCGCATTGAAGCTGTTGTCACCGATAAAGGAACGATTACGACGCGCACGGTGGTGAATGCGGCTGGAGGTTGGGCCCAAGCCATCGGGAAGATGGTAGGGGTTGACATCCCTGTCTATTCAGAGAATCATGAAATCTTAGTTACCGAGCCTGTTGAACGGATGCTTTCTCCGATGGTCATCAGTTTTTCAAAAAACATCTATTGTCAACAAACCCCGCATGGCCCGTTCATCATGGGTCGTTCCGATCCGAACATGCCTAAAGGGTTATCGATGCACTCGACATGGGGCTTTTTAGAAGCGATGGCTAAAACGGCGACGAGTTTGTTGCCGCCGCTTAAAAACATTCGTGTCTTAAGACAGTGGGGTGGGCTTTATAACATGTCACCCGATCATCAACCCATCTTATCAGGGGTGGACACACTGCCTGGCTTTTACATCGCGTGTGGCTTCTCCGGTCATGGCTTCATGTTAGCTCCCATGACAGGCATCCTCATCAGTGAAATGATTCTAAACGAAACCCCAACCGTCCCACTAGAACCACTCAGCATGGAACGTTTTAAACACCCACACATGATCGTCAAAGAAAAAAGTGTGGTTTAAATAGAGAGGAGAATACTATGGCAATTTATCCCTATCAAACGGAACCTTTAACCAATTTTAAAGACCCCAAAAATGTGGAAGGCTATCAAGCCGCACTCAAAGAGGTCGAAGCAACCCTCGGATCGGTGTATCCTTTACGCATTGATGGGCAAGATGTGTTTACGAAAACGAAAATGGCATCCATCAATCCCTCCGACAAACGCGAGGTCATTGGCCACATTCATCAAGCGCATTTAGACGAAGCAAACCTTGCTTTAAACAGTGCTTTAGAGACGTTTAAGACATGGTCAAAAACGCCTGCTAAAACACGCGCCGATGTGCTCTTTAAAGCCGCTAACTTGATGCGCCGTCGGAAATTTTTCTTTTCAGCTTTAATGACTAAAGAAGCCGGAAAATCGTATGTTGAAGCGGACGCTGATACCGCCGAAGCGATTGACTTTTTAGAGTACTACGGTCGTCAAATGCTCTCGATGGATCGCATCGATGATCAAGTTTTATCGCGGCCCAATGTTGAGCGTAACGAATACCGTTACATTCCTTTAGGTGTGGGTGTCATTTTACCCCCTTGGAACTTTCCGTTAGCCATTACCACCGGTATGACCACGGCGGCCATTGTCGCAGGGAACACGGTGCTTTTAAAGCCCGCATCGACCACCCAAATCATCGCCTATCACATGGTGAAATTACTCGAAGAAGCCGGACTGCCTAAGGGTGTTGTTAATTTTGTTCCAGGCAAAGGCTCCGAAGTGGGTGATTACCTCATCAAACATCCAAAGATTCGTTTTGTGAGCTTCACTGGTTCTAAAGAAGTGGGTACCTATATTTACGAAGAAGCCGCCAAAGTCCGTGAAGGTCAAATTTGGCTCAAACGCGTGATTGCGGAAATGGGCGGAAAAGATGGCATCGTCGTCGATGAAACAGCCGACATCGATGCAGCCGCAGAAGGCATTGTCTATAGTGCCTTTGGCTTTAGTGGCCAAAAATGCTCCGCATGCTCAAGAGCCATCATCCATGAAGCGGTGTATGAACCATTACTTGAAAAAGTTAAAGCCCTAACCGAAGCGCTCACTGTGGGCGACCCTACGCAAGCGTCAACCTATATGGGTCCTGTCAACTCGCAAGATCAGTTTGACAAGATTTCTGAATACATTCAAGTTGGACATCAAGAAGGCCGCCTCTTAGCTGGAGGAAAAGGCGACGATGCGAAAGGGTTCTTTATTGAACCGACCGTTTTTGCGGATGTCGCTCCTAATGCCAGACTGATGCAAGAAGAAATTTTTGGCCCAGTCTTAGCCATTTGTAAAGTCTCATCTTTCGAAGAAGGCATTGAGGTGGCAAACAACACGGAGTTTGGCCTGACGGGTGCCGTTTATTCACGCGATCGTTTACGTCTTGAATACGCTCGTGAACATTTCCATGTGGGGAATTTATATTTTAACCGCAAATGCACCGGCGCGATTGTCGGCTACCAACCGTTTGGTGGCTTTAACATGTCAGGCACCGACTCTAAAGCGGGTGGTCCTGAATATCTCGTCTTACATATGCAAGGCAAAACCGTCACAGAAGCACTATAAAGCAAACAAAAAGGCTCGAACTCGAGCCTTTTTTTAGTCGTTCTTTTTGGACTGATTGAGGTTGATGAGTGAGACGATGGTGAGCACCCCGATGCTGCCTACAAAGAATATGACACCGCTTGCGAATGTTTCATTGTCGATCGGGCGAGTGTTATAACCAATTTGTGTCATGCTTATGAATCCAACGATGGCCAAAATTAAGAAAAGCGGCAATAAAACAATGTTGATAATGTCGGTAATTAAAGGTTTTTTTGGCACGTTTTTGTCCTCCATGATGTCAGTATACAAGTAGTATAAACGAGGTTGGTAAAAATTGGAACCCTAAAAAAAACACTCAGCCGATAAGGCTTAGTGTTTTGTGATTATGGGGTTTGATCAAGTAACGCTTCAATGTGTTTTTCAATCGCTTCAGGCTTGGTTGTGGGCGCAAAACGTCTCACCACGCGGCCTTCTTGATCGATTAGGAACTTAGTAAAGTTCCATTTGATGTCGGCTTTAAAAAGACCTTTCTTTTCTTTCTTTAAATACGTGTAAAGCGGGTCTTCTGAAGGCCCGTTGACATCGATTTTAGCATACAAAGGAAACGTGACACCAAAATTCAGTTTACACGCCTTTTCGACTTGGTCATTATCGCCTGGCTCTTGATCTTTAAACTGATTTGAGGGAAACCCTAAAACTTTAAAGCCACGTTGGCGATAGGTTTGATAAAGCATCTCAAGCCCATCGAACTGACCCGCCAAACCACATTTGGTGGCGGTATTAACAATCAATAAGACATCCCCTTGGTGAGCTTTTAACGATTCTTTTTCGCCATTGATTTTGACCACGTCAAACTGGTGTACGGACATGGTTATTGTTTGCCGTACGCTTTCTGGTGATCGGCTAAAAAGGCTTTTAAGCCATTGTCAGTGAGGGGATGATTGAAGGCTTTTTTAAGCACATCGTAAGGGACGGTTGCAATGTGTGCACCCGCACGAATTGAATCTTGAATGTGTTTGGTGTGACGAATCGAAGCTGAGATGATCTCCGCATCAAAACCAAAGACATCAATCATGTCGCGGATTTCTTCAATGAGCCCGATGCCGTCAAACTGGATGTCATCTAGACGACCCACAAACGGTGAAATAAAGGTTGCCCCCGCATTGCACGCAAGCAACGCTTGAGAGAGCGAAAAGACCAACGTCACATTGGTTTTGATGCCTTCTTCGGTCAACTGTTTGACCGCTTTAATGCCTTCAGGAATCATCGGGATTTTGACGATCATGTTCGGATGAAGCGCCGCAATCTCGCGTCCTTCTTTGACCATCTCTTCGGCGGTGACGCTGATGACTTCACCTGAAATGGGTCCATCGACGAGTGCCGCAATTTCTTTTAATACGGTGGGCACATCTTTCCCCTCTTTTGCCATCAATGAGGGATTGGTGGTGACGCCCGCTAAAATGCCTAAATCAGCCATCTCGCGGATGTGATCAATGTTTGCTGAATCAATAAAAATTTTCATGATGTTGCCTCCTCTTTTTTCTCTTCGTCTTCTTCGATAACTTTAAACTCTAAAGGTTTAATGCCTTCTAACATGGGTTCGGTGCGGTCTGGAAACAACACGCCATTCAAATGATCAAGTTCGTGTTGGAAAACGACCGCTAAAAAGCCTTTAAACGTCAAGGTTACTTCCTCTAAAACGTCCTCAATAGGATCGTATTGATGCGCTTTAAACGTGATTTTATGGTGTCTTGGAACCAACCCTTCAACCTCACGGTCAATGCTTAGGCAGCCTTCGCCTCCAGGCATATAGGTTTGTCTTGTCGAATGCGAAAGCACCACAGGGTTAATGAGTACGAGATCATACAGTGTTTCATAGTTCTCATCTGTCGTGTAAATCGCCATCGCACGAAGCGAACGATTGACTTGCGGCGCCGCAAGACCAACGCCTGGACGGAAATCATACTGTTCAACCATCGCTGGGTCTTGTGAATGAATGAGAAACTGCCGCATCTCTTTTAAGAGTGCTTTCGTGTCTTCATCGAGAGGAAGTTTGACCGCCACCGCTTTTTCTCGCAGTGTGGGATGCCCTTCCCGGATGACATCTTTCATGGTTAACATGCTTTCACCTCGAGACCATTATATCAAATAATACTAAAATCGCACGTGAAGATGTTTGAAAGACGCACTCACGAAAAAAAACGGTTTAAACATTGTCAGTGATACGCATTTTTTGTATAATACTCAAGGACAAGAGAGAGGAGTTATTATGGAAAATATTAAAAAGATTGGCATTCTCACCGGTGGGGGAGATTGCAGTGGCTTAAATGCGGTTATTTCTGGCATTACCAAGACGGCGATTAACAAATACGGCGTCGAAGTAGTCGGGTATCGCCGAGGCTACTTTGGACTGTATCACAACGACTATCAAAACTTAGACTTGAAAGCCATCTCAGGCATCATGCATGAAGGTGGAACGATGTTAAAATCATCGAATAAAGATAACCTATTTAATTACCGCATGGTGGATCAAGACGGTAAAGTCACCTACGAAGACGTCTCAGATAAAGCCATCGAAAACATGAAAGCGTTAGGCGTCGATGCGCTGGTCGTCATTGGGGGCGATGGCACCTTAACTTCCGCCCGTGATTTCTCACGTAAAGGCGTGCCGGTGGTCGGTGTCCCTAAAACCATCGACAACGATTTACCAGCGACCGACATGACGTTTGGGTATTCAACATCCCTTGAAAACATTGTCGATGCGCTTGATAAAATTCACACCACCGCCTATTCACACGACCGCGTGATGGTCGTTGAAGTGATGGGCCGTCACACAGGCTGGCTTGCTTTAGAAGGTGGGATTGGCGGCAGCGCCGATGTCATCATCATCCCTGAAATCCCTTATGACATCCAAAAAGTGGTTCAAAAAATCAACGAACGTAAAGCGATGGGCAAAGAGTTCTCGATTGTCGTCGTCAGTGAAGGTGCGAAGCCACTCGGTGGTAACATCGTCATTCGTGAAACCGTGGAAGATTCCGCCGATAAGGTACGTTTAGGCGGCGTTGGCGATGTTATCACTCGTCAACTCGACAAACTCTTACCACACACCGAAGTGCGTTACACCAACTTAGCATACATCCAACGGGGTGGCATCGCGACACAGTTTGACCGTAACATTGGGTTGCGCTTTGGCTATCACGCGGTAGAACTACTTATGAGTGGTCAAAGTGGCAAAATGGTGCGTTATGAAGGCCGTAACATCACTAGCATTGACCTCGAAGACGTTGTAGGCCGAGGCCAAACAGGTGAAACTTCAAAAGGTGGCGCGAAATACGTCGACCCGAAAGGTCAAATCGTCACCGCCGCGAAAGCGATGGGCATTGCCTTTGGCGACTGAAGCCGCGTATCCCATTGATTTCGACGCCTACGATACCAACGAAATTATTGTCTTAGTCGAGTTTTTAGCGGCGCTTGAAGACTTTCACGAAAATCCTTCGATGCCCCATGAACCGTTATTAGAACAGTATAAACATTTCCGTAACATCATCAACAATCAAGCCGAAGAAAAACGGATTGACAATGCGTTTTATAAACAAACAGGGATTCGTATCTATCAAACGATGCAAGCCTTGAAAGATCACACTCACTAAATGAGTGGGGCAAGGCCCCACTCATTTTTTAAAATGGAGACCTTATGCGACTCGACGCTTTTTTAGCCCAAACCCTTCAAATCACCCGCAAAGAAGCGAAACAGACCCTCAAAAATGCGGGGGTTTTTGTCAATGGAGAACGCATTAAAAAAGCACAACATCCTGTCGATCCTCATCATGACACCATTGTGTGTGAAGGGAAGACACTTCATTTTGAAGCCAATGCTGATTACGTGTATCATAAACCCAAAGGCTTGGTGGTCGCGCACCGCGATGCGCTACACCCCACGATTTTTGAACAGCTTCCATTGAGCGTCAATACTCGTGACTTAAGAGCCCTAGGTCGATTGGATAAAGACACGACGGGGTTGATGATTTTGAGCACCGATGGCACCTTTAATCATCAACTGATGCATGGTAAGAAGACGCTCGGCAAAACCTATGATGTGACGTTAGACCGTCCGTTTGAATCGCTTGAATCGCTCACCCAACCGATGACGTTGCGCGATGGTAAAGGGGAGTCTTATCAAGTGAAAACACCGATGGTGCATGACGTTAAAGATACGCATGTCAGACTCACGATCTATGAAGGTAAAACGCATCAAGTAAAACACATGTTTGCCGCACTTGGCTATGAGGTCATCGCCTTACATCGTCATGCGATTGGCTCCCTTTCCTTGCCCGAGAGTCTTAAGGTGGGCGACGTGATGCCTTTAGATAAAGACATTAAAATGAAGCTTTTAGAAGAAGCGAAAGAGGAGGGGTTACCTTGAACATACCACTCGCATTGCGTCATTGGCTCGCAGAGTTTTATGGCGCGTTTAGTTTGTTGTTTGTGCCTTTAGCCATCTATCGTTTAGGGCATTCACCGTTCATGATCGCACTCTCGCTTGCGCTTAGTAGTCTAGTCACCATGTTTACTTTAAGACATATTTCTGGGGCGCATTTTAACCCCATTGTGAGCGTTGCCTTATGGCTTGATAAGCGTTTAAGCTTCTCTCGCGTGGGCATGGATGTAAGCGCGCAATTTTCAGGGGCGCTTTTTGCGCTGGTGAGTTTAAGATTGTTTGGCCCTTGGGTACTAGACACGATGCAAGGCGGCATCCAATGGCGGTTTATGACCATTGAAGTCTTTTTCGTTTACATGCTAGTTTACGTCATGTTAGCGGTTAGTGACCAAGCATCCTTGAAGATGATGGCCCCATGGATTATCAGCGCCGCTTATGGCGTCTTTGCTTGGGTGAGCATCACTTCAACAGGCTACAGCTTGGTGTTCACGCAAGTTCTTTTTGCTTTACAACAACCGCTGGCCATTGTAAGAGTGATGCTTTCAAGTTTACTCGGAACCATTCTTGCGGTGGGGTTTTATAAAGTTTTAAAGTATCATCCAGGAGCGATAAAAAAAGACGACTCAAGCTAGTAAAATGGAACCTATAAAATAGACACTACAAAAAGACAGTGTAAATTTATAGGTTCTTTTTGTATACTTAAAAGAGAGGTGAGGAATATGAGCAAAAAGATATTCACAGAACAAGAAATAGTAATATTAAAAGAAAATAAATACGTTAAGCGTGTGGGGCCAAAAGGAATCACATATACAGATGAAATGAAGCAGTTTGC
>SKKW01000018.1:0-9380 GCA_007123535.1 Candidatus Izemoplasma sp.
GTGTCTTCGATGCGTACAATAAACGTGCCATCGTAACGCTTGGCGAAAAGATAGTTGAAAAGAGCCGTACGGGCGTTCCCAATGTGTAAAAAGCCGGTTGGGCTCGGCGCGTATCGAACACGGATTGCCATATAATTACCTCCTAAAAATCGTTCGTTCGCATTTATTATAATGGGGGTTCAGTGAATTTCCAAGGAAAAAATAAAAGCACACGGTGTGTGCTTTTAATGTATTAACGCTTACTAAATTGTGGGGCACGACGTGCAGCTTTAAGACCGTATTTTTTACGTTCTTTAACGCGTGGATCGCGCGTAATGAGACCCGCAGGTTTTAAGACTTTACGATAGTCTTCATTCACTGCTAAGAGTGCTCTTGTAATACCTAAACGAATCGCACCAGCTTGACCGGTGATGCCCCCGCCAAAGACGTTAACGTCGATGTCGAAGCTTCCTTCGTTGCTGGTAATGGTTAACGGTTGAGACACGTCAAGACGGGTTGCCGCAGAAGGAATGTACTCTTCAAATTTACGACCATTCACGGTAAAATGACCGTTACCTGGTGTAAGAATAACACGAGCAACAGAACGTTTACGACGGCCTGTGCCACGATAGATTACTTTTTCAGCCATACTTCCTCCTTAACCTTTTAACTCATAAAGCTCAGGTTGCTGAGCTGTGTGAGGGTGCTCTTGACCCACATACACATAGAGTTTTTTATACATTTGACGTCCTAATCTGCCTTTTGGCAGCATGCCTTTAACCGCAAATTCTACCAAGCGTTCTGGATGTTTATCACGCATGACTCTGGCAGTCACTTCTTTAAGGCTGCCTGGATAACGAGAGTGTGAGTAATAAACTTTTTGGTCCCACTTGCGGCCGCTGAGTTCAACGGCTTCGGCGTTAATCACGATCACATAGTCTCCACAGTCTACGTGAGGTGTAAAAGTTGGTTTGTGTTTGCCGCGTAAAAGGACTGCCGCTTCGCTCGCTAAACGACCGAGGGTTTTGCCTTTTGCATCAATCACATGCCATTTACGTGTTATGGTTTGTTCATTGGCCATGATAGTTTTCATAGCTTAGCCTCCTATAGGGATTTTATAGTCGGGCTAGTGGATTGTGAAAATGTACCGAACAGTATGATACCGTATCGAAAGGTAAAAGTCAACCAAAAACGTTTCTTCTCACCGTACGTTATTTTCTTTATTTCACTAAGTCCCCGGGTTGCAGTTCAAGTGAGGTAATGACCTCAAGTTGGGCGGTGTTTGAGCCAGCTAATAACATGCCTTCGCTGAGTTCCCCGCGCAGTTTCACAGGTTTTAAATTAGCGACCACAATAACTTTTTTACCGACGAGTTGTTTGGGTTCATAGTGTCCCGCAATGCCGGAGACAATTTGTCGGTCTTTGCCTTCACCGATGTCCACCGTTGACACAAGTAATTTATCGGCATTAGGGTGCTTTTTACACGCTTTAATCACACCAATTCGTAAGTCTAGTTTTGCAAAATCGTCAATCGTCACCTCGTCTTTGATTGGGGTGATGACTTTTTTAGTGTTTTGTTTACTGATGAGTTCGCTTAACGCGGTGACCTCATCGTCTACTTTTAAGCGTGGGAAGAGGGGTTCCGCTTGGTCGATAACCTCATACGTATTTAAGGCGCCAAACACGGCTTGATCGTAAGACTGATACGTTTTGGAGACACCGAGTTGAGCAAAAAGCTTCTCATGGTTTTCAACCAAGATTGGTTTGAGTAAAACCCCAATGATGCGTAAGCTTTCGGCCAAATGATACAAGACGTTTTCTAAGACGTCTTTTTGTTGTTCGTCTTTGGCTAAAATCCACGGGGTTGTTTCGTCAATGTATTTGTTGGTACGGCGGATTAGTGTCCAAATGTCTTGAATCGCCATTGAGACTTTCAGTGTATCAAAATGTTCTTCATACGAGGCTTTGGTTTCCTCAATCAACGCTTCTAACGATGCATCAAATTCCGTGGACGCACTGTTCTTATTGACGTGTCCACCAAAATACTGATTGATCATCGCCACCGAACGGTTTAAAAGATTGCCAAAATCGTTTGCAAGATCAAAGTTTAAGCGTTCAATAAAGACGTCAGGCGCAAACAGACCATCGCCTCCATAAGGCAGTTCTTTTAACAAGAAATATCTTAAAGCATCTAAGCCATAACGTTTTAAGACAAGGTCAGGATAAATCACAGACCCTTTTGATTTAGACATTTTGCCTTCGCGCATCATGTACCAACCATGCGCATGCAGTTTAAAGGTGACTGGCACATCTAAGGCCATCAACATAATCGGCCAATAGATCGCATGGAATCTTAAAATATCTTTACCGACCACATGAAGCACTTCATCGCCGTGCCAGTATTTTTGGAAGCGCACATCATCGTCGGTGCTATAACCGAGTGCACTGATGTAGTTCGATAATGCGTCCAACCACACATAGACCACGTGTTCTGGGTTTGAGACAACTTTGATGCCCCAATCAAACGTCGTTCTTGAGACACTCAAATCATTGAGCCCTTGCTCGATGAATGCCACGACTTCGTTACGACGGCTTTCAGGGGTGATGAAATCGGGATTGTCTTCGATGTGTTTAAGCAGTTTCTTTTGATATTTACTGAGTTTCAAGAAGTAGCTTTCTTCTTTTAAGCGGCTTGTTTCGCGGCCACAGTCAGGACATGTATGGCCTTCGGCTAATTGTGTTTCCGTATAAAAAGATTCACACGGCATACAGTAATAGCCTTCATACTCACCTAAGTAAATGTCGCCTTGTTCAAGCAGCCGCTCGAACAACTTCTGAACGACGGTTTTATGACGTTTTTCTGTGGTCCGAATAAAATCGTCATAACGGATGTCTAGACGTTTCCATAGGCCTTTCGTGTCTTCTGCGATTTCACTGACATGTTCGAGTGGTGAGAGCCCACGCTCTAAAGCGACGGTTTCAACTTTTTTTCCGTGTTCGTCCATGCCGGTGAGGTAGTACGTCTCAAAGCCACGAAGTTTCTTGTAGCGTTTTAACGTATCGCACAACACCGTGGTATAGGCGTTGCCGATATGGAGTTGGCCACTGGGGTAATAAATGGGGGTGGTCACATAAAAGGTCTTAGACATTAAGAACCCTCCTCTAATAACGATTGTTTATGTTGTTGGTAAGCCATGTATACGACGTTCTTTTTGAGTTTTCGTTGTTTCGCGACTTCTTTAATCGCAGCCATCTCACTGAGCCCATCTTCGATCAGTAAAACGACGTGTTCGACCATGTCGGTCTGGGTTAACGTAGGCGCGTCCGCTGCGCCCTCGACTATAATAACATATTCTCCCATAATGTCTGGGATTTCATTCGTTTCTTGTAAGGTAAAATCGTAAAACGTTTCAAACTTCTTAGTCAACTCTTTGGCTAAGGTCACTTTCCGTGCACCTAAGCGTTGGTATAAATGGGTTAGCGTCTCTAATAAACGATGCGGCGCTTCATAAAATATCAAGGCTTCAGGATAGGTTTGAACGCGTTTAAGCAACGCATCACGCGCTTTATTTTGTTGTGGGATAAAGCCTATAAACACAAACGCATGAACACTTTCTTTTGCGCCCATTAATGCGCTTAAAAAGGCAGCTGGACCAGGAATAGGCACGACAGGGTATCCAGCCTCAATGATGGCTGGGATGACGATGTCGCCTGGGTCACTGATACGCGGGGTCCCTGCGTCGCTTATTAAAGCGAGAGAGTGTCCTTCTTCTAATGCCTGAATGATTTCTTCTACGCGCGCTTGTTCGTTGTGCGCATGATAAGACTTTAATGGGGTTTTGATTTGGTAGTGTTGGGTTAAAATACGCGCCCTTCTAGTATCTTCAGCATAAATCACTGAAACCTCACTTAAAAGGCGGATCGCACGCATAGTCATATCCTCTAAATTTCCAATCGGTGTGCTCACCACATAAAGCGTTGGTTTATCTTGAGTGAAACTTTGTCGAATGTTCATAACGCCTCCCGGTTGGTAAATATGGCTTGAACCTCTTTGGTGTAGGTCCCATCCTCATGATGAACGATGAGTGGAGGCTCAAACTTAGCCTCACTCTTCGCATCAAAGCGAAACTCTAATAACACCATCATCGCCTCACTGTTGGCTTTAGGATACACGAAACGACCACGTTTAAGTTTAAACCGAGCGTTCTCACAGGCGATTAAAATATCTTGAAGGCGCGCTGCACGGTGCACCATATAAAGCGCGCCATTTTGCTTTAGCGCATGTCTTGCGGCAACCATGATACCTTCAAGGTCAATCGCAAGTTCATGACGCGATAAACTTAACGCTTGGTTGTCGTTTAAATGTGCGTGTTTCGGTACTTTAAAAAAGGGTGGGTTACATGTCACGATGTCGAACTGACTAGAGGGGAAATGCGTAGGTACGGCTTTGATGTCGAGATGTGTGATGGTAATTTGCTTTTCAAGCTGATTGAGTATGATGTTTTTACGTGCTAACGCCACCATGTCTTCTTGTAGTTCGATGCCTGTGATGTGTGCCATGCTTTTCGCGGATAAAAAAAGGGGAATGGGGCCATTCCCTGTACCGAGATCAAGCACTTTTTTTTGACGGCCGCTAAAGCGGACAAAGTCCGCGAGCAAGACGGTATCTAAGGAAAAGTGAAACCGATCAGTTCGTTGAATTATTTTGCGATTTTTAAAGCCAAGTAAATCATGAATCACTTCATTAGTTGCTAGCGTGTTCGAGTTCATCGTACTCTTCGATCTCCAATAACTCTTCCACTGGAATATGCACGATGCCGTGCGCTTCACTGTGGATTTTGACCGTCCGTTTCAAAATGTTAGTGCCTAAGACTTTGGCAAAGCCTTCATCGGTTTTGACTCTTGAATAAACTTTAGGCATGCCTTGACGGTGTTCCGTATAAATATCGTCTTCATAACGAATGCAACATAAGAGTTTGCCACAAAGCCCTGAAATGTTAGTTGGGTTGAGTGAAAGGTTTTGGTTTTTAGCCATTTTGATCGACACAGCTTCAAACTCACCTAAGAACGTGTTACAACACAACAAGTACCCACAAGGTCCGATGCCGCCCAAAAATTTAGCGCCATCACGCGCGCCGACTTGTCTAAGTTCAATACGAACTTTAAACGTGCTGGCTAAATCTTTGACGAGTTCGCGGAAATCGACACGGCCTTCGGCGGTAAAATAGACGATGAGTTTTGAACGATCTAAGGTGTATTCCGCAGATAATAGTTTCATGTCTAGGCTGTTTTTAGCCACGAGCGATTCACACGTCTTAACGACTTCAGGAATCACTTCTCCGTTGGTTTCATACGCCTCAACATCTTTTTGTGTTGCTTTTCTTAAAACAGGTTTTAATGTCGCAATGAGTGACGCTTCATCGACTTCTTTAGGGTCTTCGATGACGGTGCCGAGTTCGAGGCCGCGGACGGTCTCAACGACGACAAAATCACCCACATCTAAGGTGAGGTCTTGAGGGTCAAAGTAATATTTTTTACCTACTGCTTTAAAGCGGATGCCTACGACGGTATTATTCATGAAGATGACTCTCTTTCTAAGCGCATCAGTAGATTATCAAAAGCTAAAGGGAGATGAATCGGTTGACTCAAGCGATCTTTTAACTGAATCATTGCTTGAAACTCTTCACGTAACTGAGCAAGACTTTCATGCTCGGCGATGCCTTCGAAAAGGGCGGCTTGTTCATGAAAGACAAGGGATGGTTGCGCTTCCATTTTAACATAAATCACGTCTTTTTGATAGACCATCATGATATCTAAAAAACGTTCAAACAACGCCTTATCTTTCACTAACTCCGGATGCTCTTTTTGCATGTTAATAAGTAAGGGTCGTTGTTTTGAGCGCTGGTCATAGACCCATTCAACCAACGTTTTAGCGTCTTGGGTTAACGACTCATTTAAGAAGTGTTTCGCACTTTCTAGATGGGCATGTAAGGTGCTCGCTAAACGCGCGTCGTCCTGTTCAAAACCGGCATCAAGCAACAGTTTTTCAAGTAAAGGTTTTGGAAGACTGGGCAAGACAATTTTTTGTGAGCGTGATTGCAGCGTCGGCAACAACCTTGAGGCATCCTCAGTGATTAACACCCCATAAAGGTTCGGATGCGGTTCTTCTAAAAATTTAAGCAACGCGTTGCTCGCTTGTGCGTTCATTTTATCCGCCTGATCGATCAAATACACTTTTGGCCCTGGCTCAAGTGCGGTTTGATTGAAATTTCGTTGAAGTGTTAAGATGTCGTCTTTCACGATGAATTGTTTACTTGGCCTTATAACCACTAGATTAGGATGGGTTTCATGGGCAATGCGTGCACAGTGTGAACACCCTTCACATGGTACTTGTTCACAATAAAGTAACTGCATAAAGGCTAAGCCGAGTTCGCAAGCGTACGCCCCTTTGGGTCCTTCAAAAATAAGTGCGTGGGCGCACTTGTTTTTGTGAATGGCGCTTTTGAGTTGTGCGAGGGTTTTTGCATGCGCTTCATACACGGCTTGTAAATCCATACGTTACTCCTTTGTTAAGTGATCAATAACTTTATCGTATGCTTCTTTAATGACATCATCTAACGCGTTCATCCCATTGATAATTTGAAAACGTTCCGGGTACCTGACGGCTAACGTTTGGTAGCCCTGATAAACTTTCTCATGGAAACGTAAACTTTCACGATCCAACCGGTCAAGATGGTTAGCACGGGATTGAATTCTCGCAAGCCCCGCGGCTGGTGGGACATCGATAAAGACGGTTAAGATCGGAAGTAAGCCTTGAATCGCAAATTGATTTAACTCGAAGACTTTTTCGATGCCTAAATCACGGCCTACGCCTTGATAGGCAAGCGAACTATCCACATAACGATCACACAGTACGATTTTGCCCGCTTGAAGTGCTGGTTCAATCACTTCAAGAATATGTTGGCGACGACTTGCCGCAAATAAAAGCGCTTCAGTAATCGGGTCTAAAGCGGTATTTTTAACATCTAAGATGATGTTTCGAATGGCTTCGGAGATGGCTACACCACCTGGTTCACGGGTAATGATAACATCGTAGCCTTGTTCGTTTAAGCGTGTCTTGACACCTTCAATGACCGAGGTTTTTCCTGAGCCTTCTGGGCCTTCAAAGGTAATGAATTGTTTGTTCAATTGAGTGCCTCCATTCTGCTTAAACTATTATCGCATAAGTTGATTTTTAATACAACGCTTGGCCAAAAAAAGACAAGTCATAGTGGTGTTGTGACTTGTCCATAATCGATCGCGAGTAATGTTAAGCCATGGGCCGGGGCTAAGTGCTTGCCTAAAGTCTCTTGTGGATGGTTAAGCGCGTAAATTAGTGTCTTGGCATCATACTTCAACACAGCCCCTACCATCATCCGGACCATGTAACGTACAAACCCTTTGCCTTTAATATCAATGATCACTTCGTTATCTTCAAGCGTAGCCTTGGCTTGAGTGATGGTTTTTAAGGTGGTGTGTGCGCCTTTGAGTTTAGCAAAGTTTGCAAAATCATGCGTTCCTACAAAGACGGCCAAACGCTCATTTAAAACTTCTAGCGAAGGGTGTTTTGTTTCAAAGACATGATGAACCTGCTGCCATGGGACTGAGGCAGCCATCCGGTAGCGGTACGTTTTTTCTTGAACATCGTATCGCGCATGAAAGACATTGGGGACCTTTAACGCCTCGAGCACCCGGATGTCTCTAGGCAACAAACGATTGATTAACATGGGGTAAGCTTCTTTGTTGTGCGCCTTTGTGGTATCAAAGTGTACGTATTGCGCGCTGGCATGGACACCTTTGTCTGTGCGTGAGGCTGGGTGGAGGGTGATTTTTTTAGGATGGAGGTGGGAAAGCGCTGATTCAAGCTCTCCTTGCACAGTACGTCCTGCTTTTTTTTGTCGTTGAAACCCGTCAAATAACGTCCCATCATACGCGATTTTTAAACGCCAACGTTCAGTATTTTTAGGTTGTTTTAGTAAGTTAACCCGCTCAAATACGCCTGCTTTTACAACCGCTTTAACCCATAACGTCTCGGTGAGTTGTGCGTAATCGTAATGAGGGGTATGAAAAATATGGAGTGGTTTAAAAGATGATTTTTCAGCTTCAAGATAGGTAAAAAATTCTTCTACTGTGAGTGCTCGTTCAACCTCGCTATGTGATAAATACGTGTTTGAAGTAAGCATCGTCTCATAGCCTTCTAAACGTTTGATAAAGACCTCTAACATTAGAACCATACCCGGATACTAATCGAAACGATCAGTAATAGGAGACTGATGGAAAGCGCATAGGTGTCTCTGCGTGCCCAAGTGAGTTGATTGAGTCGTGTTCTAGGATTCCCAGGCACAAACCCTCTCGCCTCCATCGCATTGGCTAAATCATCGCTTCGCTTAAAGGAGATGATAAACATGGGCACAAGTAAAGAAATTACTTGCACGACCTTGTCTTTTAAACGGCCTTCTTGAAAATCAACACCACGAGACGCTTGCGCTAACATGATCTTGTTGGCTTCATCTAAAAGCGTTGGTATGTAGCGCAGTGAAATCGAAATGATCATCGCGATTTCTTCAGTGTTAATGCGTACAATCTTTAACGGTTTTAATACAGCTTCTAACCCTAAATTTAGATCAGTTGGTTTCGTGGTAATGGTGAGGACAGTAGACAGTGTGACAATGATGATTAAACGCATGAGGATAAAGAACGCTAAACGTAAGCCGTCTTCATAGACTTCGATCGTTCTTTGCGCAAACGGCGTGGCTTCAATTTGACTTAACGCCGTAAAGATTAAGGTCACAAGTAAGATAAAGTATAAGAATTTTAAAGGCACATACCGTTTCGTAAAAATCCAAAACGCAATCAAAGCCATCACGACACTGACGCTTAAGAACGAGTAGTTAATCGGTAAGCTGACTAAGAGGGCGCCCCCTCGATTAAAGAGAATTTGGAAACTAAACGTAAAGAGTAAAAGCACCATCAAGGGTCTTAAGCCTAAGTACACGCGTTTCATCGAAATTCTTCCCAAAGGCAACAATAAAATCGCCATGCCCAAAGCCGCAAACATAATCATAAACTGATTGATGATGAAAAGCGCCGCAAAGAGCACCACTAAAGCGATAATTTTGACGCGTGGATCCATGCGGTAAATGAAGGAATCCCCTGGAATATAACGACCAATCACAATGTTTTTCATGCTTTGATCGCCTCCATCCATGTGAGAACTTCTTCTATGGTTTGAGGTTTAGAAGGCATCGTTTCACCGTAAAACTTTTCTAACGCTGAGGCGAGCTTTAACATGTCTGGAACGTCTAAATTCCATGCGTCAATGTTCGCTTGTTCAAACAATTGATCGGGTGACCCATCGTAGA
>SKKW01000062.1:0-8723 GCA_007123535.1 Candidatus Izemoplasma sp.
TATTGTGAGACTTCAGCTCTATTTCTAACGTCATCGTGTCTTTCAACATTTCTAGTCGCTTAAGCGTGCTTTCTTGAAAGACCGGTGGACCACCGAGATAGCGGACTAAGGCGGTGTTTTCAATCGGTTTTAAAGGAAACATTAGACCTCCTCAAAGGTATAGCCGTTACGCTCAAACCAGGGTTTATTGTTGAGCAGGCGTTGATAGAGTGGGGTGGGCAATAATAGTTTTGGACCGATGACTTTATTCATCGGTTCGCCCGTTTGAATTTTTAAAGCCCAATCAGGATCGGCAATGATGGACATCCCCGTTGCGACCAAATCATAACCAAGGCATAACGCCTCTTCGGCCGTCTCTTTGGAATGAATCCCGCCGACGCCAATTAAAGGAATCTTATGGTTTAAGGTGTTTTGAATCACATCGACAATCTTACGTGTGTCTTCTTGGTCACGAATCGACGATTGATGATAGCGTCCTAATGAGATGTGTAGAAAATCGAGTGGTTGAGTTTTTAACATCGCGACCAACGCTTCGGTATCCTCAAGGGTAATGCCTGGGTTTTCAAGTTCTTCAGGAGAAAAACGGTACCCCAACAAAAACGGTCTTCCAGCTTCTTGAATCGCTTGATGACTTCGTTCAATCAACGTTTTAGCAAACGTCATCCGTTTTTCTAAAGACCCACCAAAACGGTCAGTACGACGGTTAGAGTGTGGCGAGAAAAATTGTTGTAATAAATATGTGTTTGCACCATGCAGCTCAGCACCATCATAACCTGCTTCAATGGCGCGCTTTAAGGCTGCGACAAAATCCTCAATCACACCTTCAACCTCATCGGTCTCAAGCGCTCTGGGTGTGATAACACCCTCGCGTTCCGCTTTAATCGCGGAAGCACTGACAATGTTCGCAGGGTCTTCATGTAAGCTAGGCACATTCATCCGACCACCGTGGTGGAGTTGGATGACGGCTAAGGCCCCTTCGCTTTGGATGGCCTGCGCGAGCGCGCGTTGTGAAGGGATATATGTGTCGTCTTTTAAGCTCATTTGCAACGAAAAAGCCTGGGCTTGCGCACTGACTGCGGTCGCCGCCGTAATCACCATGCCCAAATGTTTAGCACGGCGTTTGAAATAGATAAGTTCCTCGTCTGATACGGTAAAATCCGGGTTCGAACTATAGGTGGTCATGGGCGCCATGACTAAGCGATTACGCAGCGTGAAGGTGCTTAATTGATAGGGTTTAAATAACATCGTGTCGTCCTCCTTGTGAGTCATTATAACACGACTAAAATGGCGAGGCAAAAGGGATACTGTCGTTTTGTATTTTTTTATTAAAAGCGCTTTCATTTTTATTCGTTGTGCGTTACAATGATGTCTGATGAGGAGGCGAATTATGGACCGAAAATACCGCGCAGAACCTTATAGAATTAAAATGGTTGAAGCGATTAAAGAAACCACAAAAAAAGAACGTCAAGCCTGGCTAAAAGAGGTGGGCTATAACGTCTTTGCGATTAAAAGTGACGATGTCTACATCGATTTACTGACGGATTCAGGTACTGGTGCGATGAGCGATGCGCAGTGGGGGGCGATGATGATCGCAGATGAAGCGTATGCTGGCTCTCGGAGTTTTTACCGTTTAAAAGAAACCGTGGAAGCCATCACACAGTACCGTTACATGTTGCCAGTGCATCAAGGCCGGGGCGCAGAACAAGTGTTGATGGGACACTTGACTGATCGAGCAGGGCTTTATTTCATTAGTAACTCTCATTTTGACACCACCCGTGCACACGTTGAACTGGCCGGGGCTAGAGCCCTTGATTGTGTCATCGATGCGGCTTTTGATACACAAACATCCCATCCTTTTAAAGGTAACTTTGATTTAGATAAATTAGAACAGCTCATCCAAGACAAAGGACCAGAAAATATCGCAGGCATCATCTACACCATCACCAACAACTCGATGGGGGGACAGCCGGTCTCCTTAGAAAACTTAGAAGCCGTCTCAGCGATCGCTAAAAAATACGGTATTTTGAGAATCATCGATGGTGCACGTTACGCTGAAAACGCGTTTTTCATTAAACAACGTGAAGCGGGCTATGCTGACTGGTCGATTGAGGCCATCGCCAAAAAACAATTTGCCTTAGCCGATGTGTTTATGATGAGCGCGAAAAAAGATGGGCTTGTCAATATGGGCGGACTTTTAGTGATCCGCGAAGACACGGCGCTCTTTGAAGCGTGTCAAGCCCGTGTCGTACCGATGGAAGGTTTTCCAACCTATGGTGGCATGAGTGGTCGTAACATGGACGCGTTAGCGGTCGGTTTAAAAGAGGCGTTAGATGATGCTTATTTAACCCACCGTATTGATCAAGTTCGATATCTAGCGGATCGTTTAGCTACTGCTGGCATCCCTGTGCAAACCCCCGCTGGAGGGCACGCCGTTTTCATCGATGCGAAAGCTTGGCTTCCTCATATTCCCCAAACGGCTTTTCCCGCACAAAGTGTCGTGGTTGAGTTGTATCTTGAAGCAGGCATTCGGGCCGTTGAAATCGGTTCATTTTTACTGGGCAACGACCCTGATACAAACGCACCCTTAATCTCACCCACTGAGTTTGTGCGTTTAACCATTCCTAGACGAACCTATACGTATAGACACCTAGACGATGTGGCTGAAGCGCTGATTGCCATTCACCAACGAAAAGACTCGTTAAAAGGACTTAAGGTCATCAAAGAACCGCCCGTATTAAGACATTTTACGGCGCGTTTAACGTATTTAGATTAGAGGCGTTGAAGACGCCTCTTCTTTGTGAAAAAAATACAAAAAATCGGTCATTACCCCTTGGTTTTGTAAACGCTATCATGTTATAATGACTCTGTCGAACTGAAATTTTTAAGGAGCGATCAAATTATGCAAATTTTAGCCTTAAATCCAGGCTCTACAAGCACAAAAATTGCCGTTTATAATCAAACTGAGTGTGTCTTCAAAACCACGCTGCGTCATGATACCTTAACCATCAATCAATTCGCCTCCGTTTACGAGCAATACGCGTTTCGTAAAGAGGCGATTTTAAATGTTTTAAAGGACGCCAACATTGCCATTGAAGCCCTTGATGCGATTGTCGGACGAGGCGGGATGGTGAAACCCATCGCCTCAGGTACTTACCGTATTAACGATGCGATGATTGAGGATTTAAAAGCCGCAAAACGAGGTCAACATGCTTCCAACTTAGGCGCCATCATTGCTCGTGCGATGGCGGATCCCTTGAACATTCCTGCGTTTATTGTCGATCCTGTTGCGGTCGATGAAATGGAAGATATCGCCCGGATCACCGGGATGCCTGAGATTAAGCGTCAAAGTCTCTTTCATGCGTTAAATCAAAAGGCCGTCGGTTTAAAAGCGGCGGCGCAACTAAAAAAACCGTATCATGAATGCAACTTGATTTTAGCTCATTTAGGGGGCGGAATCTCCGTGGGCGCCCACCAAAAAGGGCGCGTCATTGATGTCAATAACGCGCTTGATGGCGATGGGCCTATGTCGCCTGAGCGCAGTGGTTCAGTCCCTTTAGGTCCTCTTTATAAAATGGCTCTGAGTGGAGAGTATACCCTCGCGCAAATGCAAAAGAAAAATTATGGCCAAGGCGGGTTGGTGGCACATTTAGGTACCAACGATGGCTATGAAATTGAAAAGCGCATCAAAGCAGGCGATGAACAAGCCCGTTTTATTTATGAAGCGATGGCCTACCAAATCGCCAAAGAAATCGGCTCGTTAGGGCCGGTTCTAAAAGGAAACATTGACGCCATTGTGTTAACCGGTGGTTTAGCGTTTGATACGCTTTTAACCGATTGGATCAAAGCGCGCACTGAGTGGATGGCGCCAGTGCTCATCTTCCCTGGGGAAGATGAAATGGAAGCGTTGGCGTATGGCGCGTTAAGAGTTTTGCGTCAAGAAGAACAAGCAAAGGAGTATTGAAATGAAAAGCATGCAAGACATTGTCATCAAAGCACAGAGTCTTTCGAAAGCCTTATTGGTCGTCGCGGTGGCACATGATGAGCCGGTTTTAGAAGCGGTGGTACGTGCGAGTGACGCAGGCTTTATTCACCCCTGTTTGATCGGGGATAAAAAAGAGATTGAAAAAATTCTTAAGCTCAACGATTGGACATGCGAAGCCACCATCATTGATGAAACCGACCCGGCACGCGCCTGTCAATTAGCGGTTGAAAAAGTTCACGATACGCCAGGGGCGTTATTGATGAAGGGACTTGTCGATACTTCTGTACTCTTAAAAGCCGCGTTAGCTAAAGAAAAAGGGTTACGCACCAATCGCCGAATTTCTCATGTGAGTGTCTTTGACATTCCGTCTTATGATCGTGTGTTATTGATGAGTGATGGGGCGATGAATATTGCGCCAACCGTGGATGAAAAGCAAGACATCATTGAAAACGCCGTGCACATTGCGCATGCACTCGGCATTGAAACCCCCAACGTTGGCATCATTGCGGCGGTGGAAAAAGTGAACCCTAAAATGCCCGCCACACTGGATGCGGTAGAACTCATCAAACGTCAACAAGAAGGACACATTCAAGGCTGTGTCATCGAAGGCCCCTACGCGATTGATAATGCAGTCAGTGTCGAAGCGGCGAAACACAAGGGTATTGACGCCCCAGGGGCTGGAAAAAGCGACATTTTGATCATGCCTGTGATTGAAGCCGGGAATGTGTTTTATAAAACGTTGATGTTCTTAGCACAAGCAAAAAGTGCTTCAGTCATCGCGGGTGCGTTAAAACCCATTGTCTTAACCTCTCGTGCGGACAGCAGTGAGAGCAAATACTATTCGATTGCTTTAGCCGCCTGTGTCGCGGCTCAACCATAATACTTCATAAAGGAGCGTATCATGAGTAAAAAAGACTTTACCAATGAGGTGTTTCATTACACCAATGACGGCTTTGAACAAGTCATCTATTTTCACAACAAAGAAACAGGCTTAAAAGGCATCACCTGCATTCACGACACACGTTTAGGTCCTTCGTGTGGGGGCACCAGACTCTTTAATTATGCGACTGAGGAAGAAGCGCTTTATGACGTCACACGTTTAGCCCGCGGCATGACGTATAAAAATGCGGCGGCTGGTCTCAACATTGGCGGCTGCAAAACGGTGCTTATTGGCGACCCTAAAAAAGTCAAAAATGAAGCGTATTTCCGTTCGTATGGGCGTTACATTCAAAGTTTGAATGGTCGCATTTACACCGGACAAGACATGAACATCAACTTACAAAACTGTGAATGGATGGACATGGAAACCGATTATGTTTCTGGGGTATTACGTAAAGGGGCTGGAAGCACAACTATTTTGACCGCACGCGGTACTTATGTTGGCATGCTTGCGGCTGTTAAGCACAAACTGAATCAGGATAACTTAGATGGCTTATCGATTGCCATTCAAGGCGTTGGTTCGGTCGTTCAAGAAATGGTTCAATATCTCTTAGAAAACGACATTCGTCGCATTTATTTCACCGACGTCGACCAAGAAAAAATCGCGACGTTTAAAAAGATGTATCCGCTCGCCATTTATGTCGAACCCGATGAAATCTATGAGAAAAAATGTGACATCTTCTCACCCAATGCAATTGGGGCGATTTTAAACGATGAGACGATTCCAAAACTGCGCACCCATATCATCGCTGGCGCGGCGAACAACGTCTTAAAAGACGAAAACAAACATGGGCCTATGCTCGAAGAAAAAGACATTCTTTATGCGCCTGACTTTGTCATTAATGCCGGCGGCGTCATCAATGTATATCATGAGATGATTGGCTACCATGAAGCGTCCGCGATCAACACCACCGAAGGCATTTATCACCGTTTAATGGATATTTTTAACGTGGCCAAAGAAGAAAATATACCGACCTATAGAGCCGCTAACATTCTAGCAGAACGTCGCATTGAACAACTTTTAAAAATGCGTCAAACTTACGGTAAATCACGTACGAAGTTCCAGTGGAATATCGAATAAAGGAGGGCGAGTATGGCCACAAAATCACACTTCAAAAACGAACACATTGGCCGCGTCTCACCTTACGCGTTTCATCCATTTAGAACCACCCTTGAGACGTTTATGTATCAAAATAACGTCCTTGAAGTCGCCACCTTACAAGAAGCGTATTTACTCGCAAAATCGGAGCCTGGGACGATTGTCTTAGATCAAGACATTGTGGGCGCTGAAGCGTTAGGTTTAGCGGAAGGTTCGAAAGTTCTAGTTTTCAACGATGCGGCCATTACGGGGCGTCAAGCGAAAGCGCGTGAACTCATCACAGACACCACGCGTGAGACCTACAGTGCGATGGTGCGTGACCATCTTTTTGGCGCAAGAAAACGGACGTTTTACAAAGCGACGGCGTATGTAGGCTTACATGAAAATTTCATGGTTAAAGCGCATTTGATGGTGCCAGAGGGCTATGCAAATACGCTATACTCATGGCTTTTGAATTTTCAAGTGCCCACCCAGGAGTGGGATGCGCTCTATGCGCGTTCAACCGTCTTTGAAGAAGGAGACATCATCCTCTTCTCTGACCCAGAACGTGAAGGCGACCCACTGGCGCTCTTTGATGAACACTACAATGCGGCCGCTTTATTTGGACTCCCCTATTTTGGGGAACATAAAAAAGGCACCTTAACGCTCGCATGGTCCATCGCGTCAAGACATGGCTACATTTCAGCGCATGGTGGGCTTAAAAAGATCACACGGCCAAATGAAGAGCCTTACGTCATGAGTGTGTTTGGCTTAAGTGGGTCAGGGAAATCGACAATTACGCATGCGAAAAGCGCCGCTTTTCCTCATGCGGTGGTCTTGCATGACGATGCGTATGTTTTAGATCAAAAGAGTAAAGAAACGATTGCCTTAGAGCCTTCCTATTTTGATAAAGTGGCGGATTACCCGACCGCTTCTAAAGACAATGCCTACCTTTTAACCATGCAAAATGTCGGCGTCACTAGAAACAATGAAGGCGCCTTGGTGCCAGTCACAGAAGACATTCGTTGTGGCAACGGTCGTGCGGTGAAATCGGTCTTATGGACCGACAACCGAGTCCATCATGTCAAGGAACCACTCAACGCGATATTTTGGATCATGCGGGACGATGCGCTGCCACCACTCACCAAAATCAATGATCCCATCCTTGCTGCTACCTTAGGGGCCACCTTGGCCACCAAGCGCTCAAGCGCCGAACATGGCGTGGATACCACCAAACTGGCGTTTGTGCCGTATGCAAATCCTTTTAGGTTATACCCTTTAGAGAAAGATTATCAAGAGTTTAAACGACTTTTTGAAGAAGGCAACGTGGCGTGTTATGTCTTAAACACAGGGCATTATGCGGATCAAAAGATCCCACCAAAAACCACCTTGGGTCTGCTTGATCAACTCTTACAAAGCACCCTCACTTGGCAGCCGTTTGGGCATCAAAAATACGCAGAAGCTGTCAACCTCGATGCGTTTCCTCTACGTTTAGAGGAAAAAGATTTAACCCACCTAAAAGCAAGACTGACCCAACGCATTGACTTTTTAGAGGCGTTAAGCACCCGAGATCAATTACCTTTAGAATGCAAGCAAGCCTTAACGCATTGGATGAATGACTTATCGATAAAGTAGGGATAGTATGAAACGGTTTATCAACGACACGGTCTTTGATCGGGAAATCGTCGACACCGTCTTTGAAGCTGCCAGTGGCGCAATTGAAGCCATTAAAGAACACGGCGACGCCGCCGTGGTTAACGGCGCTTTTGGGACGTATTTTGACGAGCACGGAAAACTTTTAACTTTCACCAACGTCTATGAAACCTTTGACGCGGTCGACGTCGTGCAAAAAGCCAAGTATGCTTCGAGTATTTATGGGCCACCGGAATACCAAGCTGCCGTTAAATCATGGTTATTTGGCTCACACGAGATGGCGTTAGACGCAGAAGTCATTGCGACACCAGGGGGTACTGGAGCACTCGCATCGACCGTTAAAAATGCGCTGTCACCAGGCGAAATTCTCATTCAACCAAACATTGGCTGGGGGCCTTATACGACGATCGCCAAAGAAGCCCAGACACCGGTGGAAACCTATGAGATGTTTGATGGCGACCAGTTTCACCTTGAAAGTTTTAAAGACGTCACCGAAAGCGTGATGAAACGTCAAGGGAAAGTGGTCATCTTCTTAAACGACCCGTGTCAAAACCCTACAGGTTATACACTCTCGAGTGAGGAATGGGACCGTATTGTCGAGATTTTGATTGAACTGAACACCAAAGGGCCGGTCGTCTTTGTTTACGATGTGGCCTACATCGACTTTAACACCTTAAAAGACGATTACAAACGAAACTTTGAACGCTTCTATCAACTGCCTGAAAACATTTTAACCGTCATTGCGTTTAGTGCTTCAAAAACGATGACCGCCTATGGTATGCGTGTGGGTGCACAAGTCTTAGTCAGTTCAAACGCGCCCGAACTTAGACGCTTTAAATCAGCCTGTGGGAACACCGCGCGTGGCGTTTGGTCAACGGTCAATAACGGTGGAATGAAAATGTTTAGTGACATTGCCTTAGATGACGCCAAAAAAGTGCGCTATCAAGAAGAACGTGAGGCGTATTTAACGCTTTTAAATGATCGTGCACGGATTTTTGTCGAAGAAGCCCAAGCGTGTGACTTACCTCTTTACCCCTATTATGAAGGCTTTTTTGCGACCATCCGTGTCGA
>SKKW01000067.1:0-8685 GCA_007123535.1 Candidatus Izemoplasma sp.
CAAAACTTTTGGGTGACATTTTACCGAACAGACATTATGGAATCACTGGAATTAGAAGTCCCTGATACGTGGGATGAGGTCATTCAAATTTTGCCTGAAATGCAGCGTTTTGGTCTCAATTACTTTGTCCCGATTGCACAATTTAGAGGCTTTAAACCATTCGTCGTGACCATTCCCTTCATTTACCAGTTTGGGGGCGATTTGTTTGCTGAAGATGGCATGAGTACACGCATTAACAGTGAACGTAATTTAAGAGGCATCCGGATGATGACTGAACTCTTCACAATCTATAACGTACCCAAAGAAGTGCCGAGTTTTTATAACCAGTTTAGAAACGGCGTATTGCCTGTAGGTGTGGGCGATTTAGCGATGTATTTAGCGCTCACCATCGCCGCGCCTGAAATCGCAGGTCGTTGGACCATTGCGCCTCACCCTGGCGTCCTGAATGAGGACGGCGAAGTCGTGCGTTATGCGGCCAGTGGCGCGCAATCAAGCATGATTCTATCCAATACTGAGATGCCCGATGAAGCGTGGGAGTTTTTATCGTGGTGGATGTCAACCCCCGTTCAAGTGGAGTTTTCAAACACCTTACAAACCACCTTTGGCACAGAGTTCTTATGGAATACGGCTAATCTTGAGGCGTTTGCCCAATTACCGTTACCCCAAGAACACATTGATGTGATCTTAGAACAATGGGAGTTTGCGATTGAAGCATCGCGTATTCCAGGGTCTTACATGGTTGAACGTGAACTTTCTAATGCCTGGAATCGCATTGTGTTTGACGATGCCAATCCACGTGTCACACTTGACAACGCGGTACGCATTGCCAATCGTGAGATTTTGTTCCGCATGGAAGAGTTTGGCTATGTTGAAAACAATGAGGTCATCAGACCCTTTAATGTCCCGACCATTCACAACATTCATGAATGGCTAAAGGAGCGTTCAAATGATTAGGAAGATGAACCATCCGGCATGGTTTTTGATGCCCTATATTAGTTTGTTTTTAGTATTTATCATTATTCCTGTTGTCATCGCCATCTTTTTATCGTTTACCTACTTTAACACCATTGAAACACCGGAGTTTGTAGGGATGCGTAACTATATTGAACTGTTAACGCGCGATGAAGTGTTTATGCAATACGTTTTACCAAACACCATTCAGTTTGCGTTTATTGTGGGCCCTATAGGCTATATGATGAGTTTCTTGTTGGCGTGGATGCTTGCACAAATTCCGCATCGACCAAGAACGTTCTTAGCCATTATTTTATACAGTCCTTCCATGACCGCAGGCATTGCGATGGGGGTTGTGTGGACCGTTCTTTTCTCGGGAAATGCGACGGGTTATCTTAACGCTTGGTTGCTCAACTTCGGGTTGATACAAGAACCGATACAATTTTTAACCTCCCCGCAATATTTGATGAACATCATGATTTTAGTCTCTTTATGGGGCAGCATGGGCGTGGGTTTCCTAGCGATGCTTGCGGGCATTCTAAACATCGATCAATCGCTTTATGAAGCGGCCTATGTCGATGGGTTAAAAAACCGTTGGCAAGAAATTTTCTACATCACCATTCCTTCAATGAAACCACAGATGCTCTTTGGTGCCGTCATGGCGGTGGTGGGCACCTTCCAAGTTGGGGCCATCGGGGTCCAACTCTCAGGCGCCAACCCGACGCCCCAGTATGCGGGTCAGTTGATGGTAAACCACATTGAAGATTTTGGATTTATTCGTTTCCTCATGGGGTATGCCAGTGCAGTGAGTGTCGTCTTACTCATCATGATTTACTCCATCAGTAAAATTACCTTCAGCCTTTTAGGCGAGAAAGCATAGGAGGGGGTTCTTATGGCAGCCAGTTTTAAAGGGATGAAAATCAACCCTAAAAGCTTTCATCGCAGTCAAATAAAGTTTTATGCGATTTTGTTACCGATGGCGCTTTTTGTCGCTTTGCCGATTATATTCATTATGTTCCATGCGTTTAAACCCACCAATGAACTGTTCGCTTTTCCGCCTCGGTTTTTTGTGAGGAATCCGACCTTTGCGAACTTTCGAAATTTAGGTCGCCTAGCCGCTGAAGGCGGGATTCCGTTTAGCCGATTCTTATTTAACAGTTTATTAGTGACAGGGATTGGGGTCTTTTTGAGCATCATGGTGACCTCGACGGCGGCTTATGGGTTATCAAAACTCAAGTTTAAGGGTAAAAAACTATTGTTTGAAATAAACACACTCGCGTTAATGTTTGTCCCGATTGCGGTCGTTATTCCACGTTATTTAACGGTGGCTCGACTCGGTTTGATCGACAACTTCTTGGCGCTTATTCTGCCTTTGATTGCCATTCCCGTAGGGTTGTTTTTAGTCAAACAGTTCATTGACCAAACACCAAATGAAATCATAGAGAGCGCTAAAATTGACGGTGCGAGTGAAATGCAGGTCTTTTTAAAGATTGTTTTTCCTGTCATTTTACCCGCAATTGCGACGGTGGGGATATTATCGTTTCAATTGCTTTGGAACGACATCTCAGGGTCGTTGCTTTTCATCAACGATGATTCCATGCGAACCTTGGCGTTTTACTTCTCAACCTTAGCCGCCATTCAAGGAAACCCGATTGCCGGTCAAGGCATGATGGCGGCGGCCTCATTAATTATGTTTGTGCCTAACATTGTCATCTTTATTTTCTTACAAAGTAAAGTCATGAATACGATGGCACATTCGGGGATCAAATAATGAAAAAATTCTCGATTGTTTTAGGGTTTCTTTTAGTGTTGTTGGTCTTTAGTACGACGGTAAACGCAGAAACAGGCGTACGCTATAACACGTATACCGTCAGCAATCGCCGTTTAGTGGAAACGCAAACCGCCTATGTTCCGATTGCTAGAACATCGATGTTAGGTCCTTACGATCTTGGGGAACCTTTGGATGTACACATCAGTACCAATCATCGTCTTTATGTGGCTTCTCAAGTCTCTGCAAACGAAGGGCGCATCATCGTCTTCGATTTAGAAACCGAAGAAGCGTTTACGATTGGCGAAGGCATTCTAATAAACCCCACCGGGGTATTTGCGAATGACCGTGGTGAAATTTTTGTGGCCGATCGTCAAGGACGTATTGCCTATCGCTTTGATGAAGACGGCAATGTCACTCAAACGTTTACGAGACCAAACTCACCCCTTTTTGGGAATGAAGAATTTCAACCACGTAAAATCATTAGTGACCCACGCGGCAACGTCTTCATTTTAAATCTTGGCACACGCGGCTTAGCACAGTTCTCTCGTAATGGGGATTTTCTAGGTTATTTTGGTACGAACATCATTCAACCGTCTTTAAGAACGGTGATTCAACAAACCTTATTTAGCGAAGAACAGCGTGCACGTCTTTTTAACATCAATCCACCCGAAGTTTCTAACATGGCCATCGATGATCGTGGCTTAGTGCATACGGTGTCTTTGGGTGTTGAAGGTTTTGGTGTGAGACGGTTAAACATCAGTGGTGGAAATCTTTTACCACGGATGTTTAATGCGCCTGATTTGGTCGACGTGTTTGTCGGACCCATTGGAAACATTTATGCTTTAACACGCAGCGGTCAAATCTATGAGTATGACCGTGAAGGGAATTTGTTGTTTCTTTTTGGTGGACTGGATGTCACCAACCAAATTCCTGGACGCTTTAATGCGCCTTCAGGCGTGGCGGTGGACCGTGAGTTTAACCTTTATGTGATTGACCGTGTCAGTCGTGACATGACCATTTTTGTGCCTACCACTTTTGCAAACTTAGTGCATACGGCTCTTGAACTATATCAAGAAGGGGACTACATCGAATCAGAAGTGCCCTGGCAAGAAGTCTTGAAAATGAATGATTTCTTCGACTTAGCCCATCGCGGGTTAGGCAATGCGCGCTTTAGTTTGAATGATTTTGAAGCGGCACAAGAAGAATTTCGCATAGCCTTTGAACGTCACGGCTACAGTGAAGCCTTTTGGGAGGTAAGAAACGATTGGTTGATGCAAAATGCAGGTGTGGGTGTTATGGGCTTTTTTGTCTTCCTCATCGGTTTTGCGATCAACATGAAAGCACGTTTTATGGACCATGTGACACATCCAATAAAAAAAGGCATTCAAAAGATACGCACCAACGTGAAAGTTATCGATGATATTTTATACCTTTTCACTTATCTTCGTAACCCTGCGGATGCGAGTTATTACATCAAGCGTAAAAACCGGGTCAGTGGGTATTCCATCACCATTTTATTGGCTCTTTATTTCTTGTTTTATATTTATTACATCTATAACTTAAACTTCCTGTTTAATTTCCGTGATTTAAACAACATCAACATCGCCTAAGAACTGGTCTGTATCGTTTTACCGATTCTTTTGTGGGTGTTTTGTAACTTTCTTATTGGCACCATCCGTGAAGGAGAAGGCCGTTTAAAAGACGTTTACGTGACGACTGTGTATGCGTTGGCGCCGTATTTTCTAACGCTTCCATTGTTGGCTGTTTTATCCAACGGTTTAACGTTTAATGAGGCTTTTGTCTTATCGCTCTTACAAACAGTCAGTATCTTAGTGACGAGTCTTTATTTCTTTTTCATGGTCAAAGAAACCCATTTTTATAGCGTCAAAGAAACCATTCAGTCGATTGCGATTACCGTCTTTACGATGGGGATGATGGTGCTCAGTTTCTTTATTGTGTATGTCTTAGTGAACGAACTTGTGGTGCTCATTCGAGACATTGGATTGGAGGTGTTCTATCGTGTGGTTAGTCCTTAAACGTTTCTTGATCTTAAGCTTAATTGGCATGGGGACCTTTACCCTCGCGCAAGCAGCACCGAGCACACGGTCCGCCTCAAATGTTGCTCAAAGTGAACGGTCAACTTTCATTGAAGAGATGCGCTTAGCTTCTTCAAGGTTTTCTCAACCCGCGAACCTTGATCTCATCGATCCAGTGCACATCATCGAGATTGAGGACAACGATGTGATGCAGTTTGAAAACAACCGTTTCCGTTTATATTTAAACGACGAAACACACATCATCAAGGTCTACAACAAACAGACCAATTATGTCTGGGCATCCGCATTAGAAGAACCCGACGCTGGGACCTTTACAGGGTTGCTTTCAAGCAATGTTGGTTTTGAGTTTATTAACCTTGGACAAAATTTTAACGTCAGACAAAACATCGGCATCCGCGATGCTGAAACAGACATTGACCTCACGGTCGAAGATCACACGTTGATTTTTGATATATATGTGGGGGGATTTTGTACCACACGTAACTGTTCGCGCTTGTTCGAAGAGTTTGTCGAAGGTCGTCGTACCCTTGAACAAATGATTGCGGTGGGGTTTACCCCGCTTAACTTCTCATTCCAGTTTGTCGTGGAACTGACCGAATCGGGCCTCCTTGCGAGCATTCCTTATGACAGCATTCAAGAAGATGAAGATAACGTTCAAAACGTTCAGCTTTCAAGTTTGATCATCTTCCCAGCGTTAGGGGCGACGCATATGGATGACATTCCGGGGTATATGGTGATCCCTGATGGTGTCGGCGCGTTGATTCGCTACGACGACAAAGAAGGCCGTTTCCTCTCACCCTTTGAAGAACGCTTCTTTGGTCAAAACCCTGGTGTGCGAACGGCCCGTCAACCGGTGACGAGTGAACCTTTATCGATGCCTATTTTTGGCGCCGTGCATGGCGTACAGCAAAATGGCTTCTTAGCCGTTTTAGAAGAGGGCGCCATGAGTGCCCGCTTGATGGCCTTTCCTAACGGTGCTAACAATCTTCCCTACAACTTAATTTTTAGCAAATTTGATCTTCGTCAAGTCTATCGTCAAAGTTTTTCAAGCGATCGCTCAGGCGGTGCCTTAAGAGTGGTCGAAGCCTCGCGTTCAGACATGACCATCCGTTATGATTTCTTAGACGGCCAAGAGGCCGATTACATGGGCATTGCTCGTCGTTATCAAGCGTGGTTGGTTGAACAAGGTATATTAAGTCGCATCGTGCCAACCCACGACGTTAGCCCGATTCACATTCAATACCTTATGGCGGATTCTAGACCGAGCTTTATCGGCAAAGAAATCATTCCAATGAGTACGTTTGACGACGTGCTTCAAATGCATCAACACTTTTTAGAGGCAGGATTAACGCATCAACACATCTCTCTTTTAGGGTGGAATCAAGGCGGGTATTCGGGTCAACTGCCTTCAACCATTCGTCATGAACGAAGCCTCGGTTCAACCCGTTCGTTTGAATCCCTTTTAAGCACGTTAAACGAAGACGCTCACGTGATGTTAGTGAACAACTACATTCATTCCAGTAATGGTGCCTCACGCGTGACCTTCCGTACCGATGTGGCCCAAGGGGTCGACCGTTTCAAAATGGTGCAAACGTGTGAGATGTGTGTGTATGATCGACTTTACACGCTCTTTCCTACACGCACACGCCAAATGGCGCTTAATGACCTTGAAGCCTACCAACGTTTAGGTGTCAGTGTGCTTTTTGAGTCACTCGGTCAAACGCTGTTTTCGACGTTTGATCGCAGTTTAAGTCTACGTGAAGATCAGGCGAGCCTTTATTTAGATATTCTTGAGGCCTATGACGACCACGCTCAGATGAACTTTGCGCATGCGTGGGCTTGGACCAACATGGAACACATGTTTGACCTCCCACTCTTTAATTCACAACTGTCGTATTACGATGATTTAGTCCCATTGTTACCAACAGTCTTAAGTGGCCATGTGAACATGTTTAGTCGATTCTTAAACTTTAACAGTTTAGGTCAAGAACAGCTTTTACGCTTGATTGAGTTTGGCATTCACCCAGCGTTTATACTTTCAGCCGAACGTGCGTCTACCCTGGTCGGCACAGACTTAGAAAATATGTTTGCGACCCACTTCGACGCTTGGGAAGGCACCGTCATTGAGCAGCATGCCTTTATTGATGACGCCTTACGTCATGTTCAAGGCGCCTCCATGGTGTCGCGTGACGTGTTAGCGCATGGCATTGTGAGGGTACAATATGATAACGGTGTCCATTTTATTCTCAATTATACAGCTCAACCTTTCACCTATGACGACGTGGTTGTTTCACCGCTTAGTGTTGTGATCGGAGGTCAATCATGAAAGCCACCCTTCAGCGCATGAAAGCGCGTCTATTTCGCTTGCTTGAACGTTTAAAAGAACAGTATGAGAAACTTTTGGGTCGTCATCTTAGTAAACTTGCGCATCGATTGACGCATAATAAAGTGTTGTTTGTTGAACACAATCGTTGGCTTTTCTTCAATCGTTTTAGTCTCAAAATTACCTACCGTAGACGGGAAGCGACGCTCGGTTATTTATTCATTTTATTGTGGATTATCGGCTATCTAATCTTTGCGTTATACCCTATTTTCTATAGTCTTTATCTCAGTTTCTTTAACGTACGCTTAGACGGCGCCTCCATTAATTTAACGTTTGTGGGCATCGGCAATTACCGCGCCGCCTTTTTAGAAGATCCTTTCTTCGTTGAAATCTTAGTGAACTATATTTTAAGAATGTTATTGAATGTCCCCGTCACGATTGTTTTTGCGCTCATCATTGCGATGCTTATCAATCAAGACGTTAAAGGGAAGGGCGTTTGGCGGACCATTTTCTTCTTACCCGTCATCATCTCTTCAGGGCCTGTGATTGGTGAATTGATGAATCAAGGCGCCACCACACTCCCAACGCTTGAAGAATTTAGCTTTGTCCAACTTGTCTTAAACAACCTCTCAGACTTCTTTGCGAACCCGATTCAAACCTTATTTGATCAAATTTTATTGGTTTTATGGTTTGCGGGCATTCAGATTTTAATCTTATTAGCCGGGTTACAAAAGATTAACCGAGAGGTCTATGAAGCCGCACAAATTGATGGTGCATCGCCTTGGGAAGCGTTTTGGAAAATTACGTTGCCCTCGATTATGCCGCTGGTAAACGTGGTCATCATTTACACCATCGTGTCGATGAGTGTGTTTAGTTTAAACGATGTCATCATCTACATTCGGGGCATCATGTTGGGTCTTTCAACGCCTGCTTTAACCACGGGGTATGGCTACAGTGCGACCCTGGCTTGGATCTTCTTCCTCTCGATGAGTCTCATTATTCTTTTGTTTGTCGGGATGGTCTCATTACGCTTTAGGAAGGTGAGAACATGAAATACCATACGATGATCAAAGAAGCCTATATAGGGCTTAAAGAGCGTGATGGTGAACGCATAAAGATTCACTTAAAACGTCTACTAGTTGGCATGAAGCTGACCGATGGACTTGTGTTTAGAGTGTTTATTTATACACTCTTGATCAGCTTAGCGTATGTGTATCTTTTTCCCATGCTTTTCATGATTTCTAACAGTCTCATGACCGTCAACGACATCATTTCCGCGAATGTCCGCTGGATTCCTAGCACCTTGCACTGGGAAAACTACCAATTAGTATGGAATCAAATCAACTTCCCAAGCGCCCTGCGGGATGGCTTAATCTTAGCCGCCCTACCCGCCTTATCGGCGACGTTTTCAAGCGCGCTCATTGGCTATGGGTTTGCAAGGTATCGTTTCCCGTTTAAAAATCTTTTCTTTATTTTGATGTTAATGACCTTTATCATCCCCCCACAAATTACCATGTTGCCGACGTTTAGAATGTATTCGAACTTTGGTTTGTTAGGATCGATTCGTGCGTTTATTTTCCCTG
>SKKW01000141.1:0-8677 GCA_007123535.1 Candidatus Izemoplasma sp.
ACTCAAACGCATCAGTGTGCTCATCCGTGTGGGTACGAAAGAGCATCGGTTGATGTTTTTTAATCAGACCCATTGGTTAAGACACCTTCAACCAGGTGTTTCGATTGTTTTTGAAGGGGTTTATGACCCAAACACGAAAGCTTTACAAGCCCAAACGCTAATGTTAAAGAAAAACTTTCCTGCTGGGATTGTTGCTGAATATGGCGTCCAAGGTGTCAGTGATCATAAACTGCACAAATTTATTCAACAAGCTATGCGGGTGGGTGGGATTTACGCCGAAGATCCTTTACCTGAGTGGGTGTTAAAAAAACGTGATTTAATGCCCTATCAAACGTTCATTAGACGCGTCCATGAGCCACAAACAGACGACGACATAGACGCCGTATGGCAACGCCTCAGTTATGAAGAACTGTTGCGTAAACAAGTGCGCGCCCTGCTCGTTAAAGAGGCGTTACAAAAAGATAAACCTCGCACTCATTTCATGAAAGAAGCCCACCTAACGCCTTTGATTAAGTCCTTGCCTTATACCTTAACAAACGCTCAAAAAAGCGTGTTAATCGACTTGATTGACCGCTTAAATGAGCCAAAATCACTGTATCATTTATTGCAAGGGGATACCGGTAGTGGGAAAACAATCATCGCTTTTTTGTGTGCGTATGGTGCTCTTTTAAGAGGCGAACAAGTGGCGTTACTCGCACCGACCGAAACGCTTGCTTTGCAGCATCATCGCTTAGCGTTAAGCTTGTTTAAACCCTTAGGCATTGACCCAGTCTTGGTGCTTGGCAGCGTAGACGCGCAAACTAAACAAGCGGTCATGCATGCCATGCAACAGGAAACAACACTCTTTATTGGGACGCACGCTCTCTTTTCAAAAAAGACCCGTTATCAAAATTTAGGCTTGATTGTGGTCGATGAGCAACACCGCTTTGGGGTCAATCAGCGGCTTGCGATGGCCCAAAAAGGTGAACACGTTGATGTCTTATATTTAAGTGCTACGCCCATTCCAAGAACCTTAGCGCTCACCCTTTATGGCGAGATGGATGTGGTGACGCTCCGTGAAAAACCAGCGCACAGACACCCTATCAAAACGCAACTTTATCCGATCAAAAAAGCCAAAGCGTTAGACGACCTCATCGAACAAGCGCTGGCTCAAAAAGAACAAATTTATTTGATTGCACCACGCATCGAAGATGACGACAAGCTTTTAAGCATTCACCGTATTGCGGCTTATTATCAAACTCGTTTTAAAGAAGCACGATTTGGCCTCTTGCACGGTCAACGTTCACGCGAAGAGAAAGAAGCGACATTGAGCCGTTTTGCGAACCACGAGCTTGATATCTTAATCGCAACAAGTGTGGTTGAAGTTGGTATTGATGTGAAACAAGCCACGCTTATGTTCATCTTTCATGGTGAGCGTTTTGGGCTGGCGCAACTGCATCAACTGCGTGGACGTCTCGCTCGTGGAACACTCCCAGGGACATGCTTTATTTTATATAAGGGTCCCACCGGTGTGAAAGAACGTTTGAGTATTTTAGAACACACCGACGATGGCTTCTTATTATCTGAAAAAGATCTCGAACAACGAGGCTTTGGGGATTTACTTGGTGAAGCTCAAAGTGGGGTCATGCGCTATCGCTATAGTGATGAACTTGATCTCATTGCCCAACTCGAAGCCATTAAAGCAGATGCGTTGGCCATCTTGGCGCAACCACATGACCATCAACGAAGCATCCAAGCGTTACTAGCGTTAGATGAAGAATCTTAAGCGTCATATAAGACACGCTATGCTATAATGTATTTACTATGACTTAGAGGTGACCTATGATAAAAATTGCGATCGATGCGATGGGTGGCGACCACGCACCAAAAGAACAAATTGCCGGCGCGCTTTTAGCGCTTGAAAAAATTGAAGACATCGAGATTACTTTGTTTGGTGATCTTGAGGCGATGAAACCTTATATCAAGGACCATCCTAGACTAAAAATGACGGCCAGCGAGGGTGTCATTCCAATGGGCGAAAAAGACCCGATTAATGCCATTCGCAGCAATCGCAAGAGCTCCATGGCAATGGCTTTAAGCAGTGTTCGCCAAGGCGAACATGATGCGATTGTTTCGAGTGGTGCTACACAAGCGCTGATTGCGGGGGCACACATTTTGGTGGGCCGTATGAAAAGCATTAAACGCACTGCCATTGCGCCTGTCTTACCCACGGCTTTAGGCAAACCGTTTATCTTACTTGATAGCGGTGGAAACATTGAGATTAAACCTGAATTCATGGTCCATCAAGCCCATTTTGCAAGCGTTTATGCCAAAGAAGTTTTAGGCGTAGATAAGCCGAAACTCGGTCTCATTAACATCGGAACTGAAGAGGGAAAAGGGCGCGAGCTAGACAACGAAGTCTACGCGTTGTTTAAAGCCAATCCGAACCTCAATTTCATCGGCAACGTCGAACCTAAAGACATTTTAACGCCGCCATGCGACATCCTCATCAGTGATGGCTTTACCGCTAACATTGTGATGAAAACCATTGAGGGCACCGGTAAAGGCATGGGCGCGATGTTAAAAGAAGAGTTATCCAGAGGCATTTTAGGAAAATTAGGCCTCATTTTGTCCATGAAAAACCTCAAGCGTTTTAAACGTCGCATGAGTCCTGAAGAAATTGGTGGGGCGATGATTTACGGGTTAAAAGGTGTGGTCATTAAAGCGCAAGGCTCTTCAAAAGCACTCGGTTTTTACAACGCGATTCGTCAAGCAGCCCATGTGGTAAGGCAAGACGTTATTGAAAAAGTATCGGCCATCATCGACGCTGAGGCGAAAGAATGAGTTCGCTTGAAGCCTTTTTTGGTCTTTCCTTCAAAAACCCAGACTTATTAGAAACCGCACTGACACACTCATCGTATGCGAATGAACACCAAACGTTATCAAACGAACGTTTAGAGTTCGTCGGCGACGCGGTTTTAGATCTGATAGTAGGAACGTATTTATATGAACAGTTTCCTACAGCCGATGAAGGGGAAATGACCAAAAAGCGTGCCAAATATGTCTGTGAAGCGGCCCTTGTGGAATACGCTAAAGCGTGTGACTTAGGACGGTTTATGTTGTTGGGGCATGGCGAAGAAAAATCCGGTGGAAGAACTCGTCATGCGTTGCTTGCGGATGCGTTTGAGGCGTTCGTGGGTGCTGTCTTTTTAGACCAAGGCTTAAAAGAAGTGTATAAAGTGACCGATAAAGTCGTGATTCCATTTATTAAAGCCGATAAAGTTACGAATTTTGTGGATTATAAAAGTCATCTTCAAGAACTGGTCCAATCGGATCACCGTCAGCTCAGTTACCGTGTGGTCGATGAATTTGGTCCAAGTCATGATAAAACGTTTGTCATTCGGGTCTATATGGACGACATTTTAATGGGTGAAGGTGAGGGTCATAGTAAAAAAGAAGCGGAACAACACGCCGCTGAAATCGCCTTGAAAAAACTGGCCCGTAAAAGCATTAAATTTTAGGAGTGACACGTTTGAAAGCTTGTTTAGAACATTTAATCAAAAAACGCATCATCAATTTTCAAGCGCTCATGTTAGCGTATTTTCGTGCGCTTGAACTCACCCCCGATGAAGCGTTGGCAGCAATAGAGCTCGAGCGCCTTTTAGAGGCGAAAGTCCATCTCATTAAACCGCGCTTACTGTCTAAAGCACTTGATAAATCGGTCAAAGAAACCGAACAGTTGTTAAATCGCTTGATGGATTTAGGGTATTTGAACGTGACCTTAAAAGAAAATGCGCAAGGCAAAGAAGAAGAAATCTTTGACTTAGACTTTTTATTGATTAAACTTAGCCGTCTTATTGAAACGGAAATCGAAGATAAAGCGGTGTCGTTTCCTGAAGATTTACTCAGCTTTATGGAAAGCACGCTACAGCGGACGTTGATGCCCAAAGATTATGACTACATTAAACTTTGGTTGAATGATCCGCGCATCAATCACACGATGATTCGTAAAGCCACGTTGGATGTGGTTAAGCTTAAACACCCCACAATGAAACACATTGATCAGGCTTTACAAGTTCAGCTTAAACCCGCGCCTGTCAAGGCACCACAACCCCGAGAAGACGTACTGAAAGACATTCGTAAGTTATGGGAAAAGTAGACACTATTTTAGCCACGCTTGAGCAAATGTATCCGTATGCTACATGTGAGTTGCATCACAAAAACGCCCTGGAACTCTTGGTCGCAGTCATGTTATCGGCACAAACGACCGATGCGATGGTCAACCGTGTGACCCCCGCCCTGTTTAGAAAATATCCCACGGCTGAGGCTTATTTGAGTGTCCCTGTTACGGCGCTTGAAGACGATTTAAAACGGATTGGTCTTTACCGTAATAAAGCCAAAAACTTACACGCCATGATGCGACAATTGGTTGATCAGCATGGTGGTGAGGTGCCTGAAGATCAAGCGGCGCTTGAAGCCTTACCTGGGGTAGGCCGAAAAACCGCGAATGTGGTATTAAGTGTGTGGTTTGATCATCCTCGTATTGCGGTAGATACGCATGTCACAAGGGTCGCTAAACGCTTAAAACTCGCGTATTTAAAAGACGATGTGTGGGCGATTGAACAAAAACTTATGCGTAAGTTTCCAGAGGACACTTGGTCAAAACTCCACCATCAAATGATTTTCTTTGGACGTTATCACTGTAAAGCCAGTGCCCCTTTATGTGAGGGGTGTCCATTAAAATCAGAATGTCGCTTCCCTCGTATAAAAGTGTGATAAGAAGAATCTTCTAAGAAAGGTTCTTTTTTTATAATTTTTTTAACTTAATCATCTAGAAGAAGTATCAACAGATGTGTACAATTAGTATGGTAATAAAAAACATAAGGCGATTATCGTACTATGACACATGTGCAGCAAGAGACGCTACAGCCAGAAATCATGCTAGACAACATCGATTTAGAAAGATTCAGCGAGTTATGTAAACACCATCGGTATCGTTTAGGACAGACGCAATCCGTTACCGCAAGAGGATTGCTAAGTGTGTCGCAATATTCAAAAATGGAAAGTGGTCGCACCATCCCGCGCTTAAGCACGATCAAGAAGATTGCTGAACGCTTAAGTTTCCCTATCCCACTCATCCGGCCCTTAGATTATCAGTCTCAGGCATTTATGAATCATGTGCTTAGCGCCCTGGTGTTTGATGCGCCTACGGCCCTTGAAGCGTTCGTAAACGAACACGAAGGACGCTTTATCGGCATCCACCAAGCGATGCTTGACTTAGTGTTCCCTCTACTGTCCTTTGAACCCAGTGCTTGGGTGGACTTGACGTCACTTGAAGGGTATTTTCAAAACCTTCAAAGTGAGGATGCGACGCTCTTAAGACTGATTGCGCTCATCCATTGTGAGGCTCACCATCGTTACCATGAGGCGCTTGAGCTCTATGAAACGTACGGGTTAAATGAGCTCGATCATCCGCTTTATAAAGTACTTTATCATGAACAACTCTTTAAACTGATGACGGCACATCAATGTCCCGTACTCGCACAACAACACTATCAACGCGCGTTAGAAGCCGCCTTTGAAGTCAGTGCAACCAGACGGTATCAGTTCTTAAAGTTAAAACAGATTGAACACTTAAGTGAAGAGTCTCTTGATCAAGCGATGCAACAGTTAAGTTTCATCAAGGAAGACAGTCTTCATCCGAGAAACCTTAATCTATTCCGCGTGCTTGCACATCGGTTATTTGACACGCCGATTCATGTGAATGACGCGCCTCAACCCATGGAACTTAAAGACCGTGATTATTATCGTTTAAAACGATTAGAAGCGGTTCAGAAGAATGACTTTAGCACACTCGTCTTTGAGAACGTGCCCACCAATGCCTTGGTTGAAAAAGCGTTGTTTCATTACCATCAAGCGACCACCATCGACGATAAACTGTTGACACTTAAGTCGTTCGGTCTCCCGATTGCTTATAAGCAGTCTGATCATTTCGCATTACGGTTTTTCATGGAAGAACAAATCAAACATTATCAAGCCACCAAACGATACAAAGAAGCGTCGTCGATTTATGCTCGCTTAATCAGTCTAAACTTAAAAAAAGGTCACGCATTGTCTTAAGGATTCAGTTGTGTGATATAATGGCCAAAGATTGGAGTGTTGACCATGGATGCCTCGCAACGAAGCGAAATGCTGGGTGGAATGCCCGTTAAAAAATTACTATTTTCTTTAGCCATACCAGCGACGATTGCGATGATGGCCAACGCTTTATATAATTTAGTCGATACCATATTTGTGGCCTGGGGCGCCGGTGAAGTTGCGATTGGGGCCTTATCGATTGTGTTTCCCATTCAAATGATCGTCATTGCCTTTGGTTTAATGATTGGCATCGGCAGCGCCTCGGTCTTTTCAAGAGCGTATGGACGAGGCGATGAAGACACGATGAAAAAAGTGGTGATGGCCGCCATCACCATCAACTTAGTGATGTCCTTAGCGATGACCATTGGTGGACTCATCTTCATTGAACCCTTGCTTAGATTGTTTGGCGCGACTGCGTCAAACATCGATTATGCACGGGATTATATGGTGTATATTTTATGGTCACTGGTGCCTTTTTCTGGGGCCATTGTCCTCAATAATTTAACGCGCGCTGAGGGGCGTCCGAAGGTCGCCATGATTTCGTTACTGATTGGTGCTTTACTTAACATCATTTTAGATCCCATTTTTATTTTTGATTTTAATTTTCTAGGCTTTCGCGGATTAAATATGGGCGTTGAAGGGGCGGCGTTAGCCACCTTGATTGCCAAATCAGCCTCATTCATTTACGTCTTCTCGATGGCCCTTTCTAAACATTCCGCTTTAAACATTGATTTACGTTACTGGTACCGCATGGATTTAAAGCTGACCATCGAAACATTTGTGGTAGGATTTCCAACGTTTTTAAGAAATACGTTAGGGGCGTTGTTGGTCATCATCATCAATAATTTAATTAATCTGTACGCCAGCGGAGACCCCGCCATTTACATTTCAATTTACGGGGTTATCAATCGTTTAATTATGTTCTTGTTGTTGCCTGGCTTTGGACTTGTACAGGGGTTACAGCCGATTGTCGGCTTTAACTTTGGGGCTGAGAAATACGACCGACTGAAAGATGTCTTGAGGTTTTGTATGCAGCTAATTACCGGGTATTTCTTTGTGATGTTTATTTTAACGCTCGGTTTCGCTGAACCACTGTTTCGCTTGTTTAGCCGCGATGCGGATGCGTTTTTCATTCGTGAAGGCGCCCGAGCGATCCGTATCATTGCGATTGGGTTTACGTTGATTGGCTATCAGATTGTGATGTCCGCGGTTTATCAAGCGATGGGCTATGCGTTTAGGGCACTCTTAATTGCCCTATTAAGACAATTCATATTGTTTATTCCACTGGCCTTATTGTTGACATGGTGGCTCGGCATTGAAGGGGTATGGTTGACATTCTTAGTGTCAGACATCACCGCCGGCGTCATCAGTTATTTTGTCTATCGTTATGAACTTAGAAGTCTTCAAGTGATGATGCAACCGGCATAAAAAAGAGCAAACTTTCTAAGGAAAGTTCGCTCTTTTTGTTAATCAGAAAAATGTTTGAGTAATTTGTTCGCAAGTCCCAAGAAAGCCACACCATTCGGTTCGTTCATTTCATAAACGCCTGTTTCTGGCATTTTGGGAAGCTCAATGGGAATCTGACTGAGCACCTGTGTTTTTAGCTTGTTCGCGACCGTTTCACCGCCACCTTCACCAAAGATCGGGTTGAGGCCATTCGGACCAGGAATGCCCGCTAGATTTTCAACGACTCCGAGGATGGGATGCTCGAGTTGTTTCGCCCCAAAACCCGCTTTCACCGCGATGTTAGACGCACTGTGATGAGGGGTGGTGACAATCAACATGTGGCACTGAGGGATCAGTTTTTGAATGTCCATCGCCACATCGCCGGTCCCTGGCGGTAAGTCGATGACGATAAACTCAGTGTCTTCATGCCACGCCACATCATAAAAGAAGTGGTTCAGCATCTTCCCAAGCATCGGGCCCCGCCACATGATGGGTTGGTCAGGCTGTAAGAAAAAAGCCGTAGAAATCAGTTCCACATCATAGTTTTTAAACGGAATGATTTTTTCTTGTTCATCGGCCGAAGGCGTTTCAACCGCGACGTTCATTAATTGAGGCACGGAACTACCATAAATATCCGCATCGATGATGGCGGTGCGTTTGCCAAGCCTCGTTAAAGCGACCGCTAAATTAACCGCGACCGTGGATTTCCCAACGCCACCTTTCCCCGAAGCCACCCCAATATAAACGATGTTCTTTTCTTCGTTTAAAACAGAGGTCGCTTTTTTGAGGGGTTCAAATTCTATTTTTAGGCCTTGAAACCCTAAATCAAGCTTGATCACTTTGGCGATCGCTCGATTGAGTGTTTTTTTACTTTGGTCATCTAATGCGTATACCCCGATGATCAGTTGTACGACGTTGTCTTCATCCACATTGATGTAACGAATCGCCTGATTTTCTTCGAGGGTTTGATTGTTGCTGGGGTCCACGATGGGCCCTAAATGGTCTTTTATGCTTAATGTCTCTTTCATCTTTTATCACCAACGCCCATTATAGCGGATTTCATGGGGTCTTTCAAGGCTGTTCTGATGGCTGGCGCAAATTCTTTACGATGAAA
>SKKW01000023.1:0-8619 GCA_007123535.1 Candidatus Izemoplasma sp.
ATGGGTGTTAAACGTCATATGTCCCAGAGGTTCTGCTAAGGCAATGGCACTGCCAGCTTCAAGCGTTTCATAGAGGTCTTGGGTGTAATCGCCAATCGCTTTAATGGTAAAGAGGAGATGATTCCCTTTACGGCCTGATAAGGAAAAGGGATGAGGCACATTATTAAAGGGTTTGGTTTTGATTTTAATGAACGTAAACTGACCATTCTCAAAAGGATAGTTTGATTTAAGCGCCACTTCAACCTCAGTCACTGAATCGTTTAGTCGTGTGACATTAACAATCTCACCTTGATAAGGAAAAGCCAAATATCGGTACATAAAAATCATATACATTGAAGACAGTGTCCCAGTAGCCGCCATCGCCATCATCCAAAGACTCAAGGGTGAAAAATCGAGCAGCGGATACGACGATAACGTGAACGCATGGTAAACCGCGGCTAAGTAAGGGATGATCATCAACCGGTGAATGAAACGCCAGTGTTCGTATTTCATGTATTTGGCTAAAAGTGCGAGCACAATCAAACCGACAAACAAGTTGCGTGCCAGCGCACCCATCGCTCTTCCATCAAAGGGTAACCCGGCGATAAAGTTTGACCAAATGAGATAACTAAATTGCGCATGGACAAAGACAAACAATAAACTGCCCATCGCCAGCACACGGTGGTATTTATAAGACGTTTCTAAGCCATTAAAAAGCGTCACCACGACACGGTTCTTGGTGGCTAAGAAGAAGACTAACGTAAACCCCAGCAAGATGTTGGCCCCTTGCCACTGGCCGATGGTACTTTCTAAAGGTTGTTCAAAAAGCGGGGTCGCGGTAAACCAAAAAAGGGCGTTTAAAGCGAACATCCCTAACACAAAGATAAGTCCATAGTGTTTTTTTAACCACGTTGTCATGGATAAAACCTCCTTTACTACTATGCTATCACACTCGTGGTGAAGTTTTTTAGAGAATGCTTTGGTAGTTTCAAACACAAACCAATTGAAACTCAATAAAAAGAGCTCGATCAAATCGAGCTCTAAAACGATGATTCTTATAAGTCTTTGTACGCTTTAACCATCTCTTCTACGGCTTTTTTCGCATCACTAAACAACATCATCGTGTTATCGTTCGCGAAGAGTGGGTTGGGTAAGCCCGCAAACCCAGAGCTCAGTGAACGTTTAATAACCACGCACGTGCCGGCTTCATCGACATTGAGTATCGGCATACCTGCAATCGGCGACTTTGGATCGCGTGCCAGTGGATTGACCACATCGTTGGCGCCTAAAATCAGGACTAAGTCGGTTGAAGAAAAGCGTGGGTTGACCGACTCTAAATCAAGCAGTTTATCGTAATCAATGCTTTCTTCAGCAAGTAAAACATTCATATGACCAGGCATTCTGCCTGCGACCGGGTGAATCCCGAAAGTGACCGCAATGCCGTCTTGTTCTAAGGCATCACTGAGTTGTTTGACCGCCGATGAGGCTCTTGCCACCGCCATGCCATAACCCGGTACAATGACCACGCTTTGGGCGCCTTTTAAAATCATCGCCACTTCTTCTGAAGACGTGGATTTCACTTTTCCAGCGTAAATATCGTTGTCACTGAGTGTGCTTTCAACACCGCCAAAACCACCAAATAACACATTGAGTAGTGAACGGTTCATCGCTTTACACATGATGGCCGATAAAATGATACCACTTGCTCCGACTAAAGACCCCGAGATGATGAGAACGGTATTGCTTAAAACAAACCCTGTCGCGGCCGCAGCTAGCCCAGAATAGGCATTCAGCAAGGCAATGACGACAGGCATATCAGCGCCACCGATGCCGACGACTAAGAAGAACCCTAAAATAAACCCGCCTAAAACAATGGCCCAGTAAAGCGCTAAGGAAGGCTCAATGACGTAGACGATGCCGAGGGCAATGAGCGCTGTGAGTAAGACTAATTTAAACGCTAAATCGCCTTTAAACGTGACCGGCTTGTCGGGAATGATTTTTAATCCTTGGAGTTTACTAAAAGCAATGAAACTCCCAGTAAACGTCACCGCTCCAATGAGCCCTGAAAAAACGGTCGCAATGAGCGCAGTCATCTCTAAGGCTGCGCCCACTAAACTAAGTTGGTAATACACCCCTGCGACTAAGAGTGAAGCTAAGCCCCCAAAACCGTTAAAGATAGCGACCATTTGAGGCATTGAGGTCATTTGGACTTTTAAAGCCCCTACGATGCCCACAACAGACCCTAATACAACTGCGATTAAAATGATGACCCAGTAACCACTCTCAAACCTGAAAGGGTAAGACTCAACATCTACGACTATTCCAAAGTCAATAAAGGCGGTGATAAACGCCACCAACATCCCAGCAGCCCCAAGCATGTTGCCTTGTGGTGCGTGCTTCGGATGGGCTAATCGTTTAATGCCTAAGATAAATAAAACCGCACTGACTAAATATAAACTCGCAACCACCACATCTTTGATGGTCGAAATCGTCTCAATGTTCATCATGAGGATTTTCTCCCCTTAAACTTTTGGAGCATGCGGTTGGTCACCACAAAACCACCGACCACATTAATGGTGGCTAAAAAGACCGCTAAGCCCCCTAAAAATAACCCTAAAACACCAATGTCTTCTAAAGAAACCCCAGTCAGTAAAATTCCTACAGCACCGACAATCGTGATGCCTGAGATGGCGTTCGTACCACTCATCAAAGGCGTGTGTAAAGTCGCTGGAACTTTGGTGATCAGCTCGACGCCTAAAAAGACAGCCATCGCAAATATCGTAATCAAATAGATGATGGTCATGCGGTTTCTCCTTTCACCCAAGCGGTGGCTTGAGGATGCACAAACGTGCCTTGATCGGTTAACATAGACCCTTTGACGATGTCATCGTCCCGTTGCGCTTCGAATCCTTGGTCTGTTTTTTTCAAGTAATTCTCAATAAACGTTAACATGTTTTTAGAATAAAGCGTCGAAGCGTTAAAGGCTAAGGTGCTTGCGACATTCTCAACCCCGACAATTTTAACACCTTGATGATCGGTGATTTGACCGGCTTGGGTCAGTTCACAGTTTCCGCCGCGTTCCGCGGCTAAATCAACCACCACACTGCCTTTAGGCATCGCTTCAACCATCGCTTTGGTTACTAAAATGGGGGCTTTTTTACCAGGAATATTGGCAGTGGTAATGATGACGTCCATCTCTTTAATGACATCGGTTAGGAGCGCGCGTTGTTTGTCGTAATACGCTTGGTCCATCGCTTTGGCGTAGCCGCCTTCACCACTGGCACTTTCTAAGTCTAACACCACAAACTTAGCGCCGAGCGATTCAACTTGTTCTTTGACTTCTTCGCGAACATCATAGGCACTGACCACCGCGCCTAAACGTTTCGCGGTCGCGATGGCTTGTAAGCCAGCCACACCGACGCCTAAGATAAAGACTTTGGCAGGGACGATGGTGCCTGCGGCTGTCATCATCATTGGAAACATTTTTCCACTGTGTTGAGCCCCTAAGATGGCGGCTTTGTACCCTGCTAAGTTGGCCATGGATGAGAGCACATCCATGCTTTGAGCACGGGTGGTTCTGGGAATGAGTTCCATCGCACACGCGGTGATTTTTTTATCTTCAAAAAGGGTAAGACGTTCATCTGGGCTGTACGGTTCTAATAACCCAATGACGTGAGCGCCGTCTTTTAAATGTTGCTGGATTGCATTGGCATCGTGCAAAGCTGCCCCGGCACGCACGGCGCACCATATGTCCGCTTCTTTTAACACGCTTTGGGCATCATCGACAAGGGTAATCCCTCGTTCTTCATAAAGATGATCGGGGTAGCCCGCTTGAAAGCCTGCGCCCTTTTCAATGACCACCTTAAAGCCTTGTTTTTGTAACTGAGCCGCATGCATCGGAATCAACGCGACACGTTGTTCATGGGGATGGGTTTCTTTAATCACACCTATGTTCATGAAAACCTCCTAGAATATCATGACTTTATTTTACCAAACTTATGTCTAAACGGGTGTCTGAAGCGTTTACATTTTTTTATGACATTCTTTAGCTTGAATCAAAAACCTAGCGTAGGATGTGCGCAAATAAAAGCGAACCTTTTATACAAGTTCGCTTTCGTTTTTAAACAGGATTTGATTTTTACCTTGCGCTTTCGCTTGATTAAGCAGAGCATCGGCTTTACGAATCACATCTTCTCTTTGATCGGCTTTGACGACCGCAATCGAGACTGAGACGTCGTTAAAGCCTTCGTTGAGGGCATAGTTGCTTGTGTCATTCAAGAGTTTTTTCGCGTGGTTTAAAAGTTTATCCGTCGGCATGAAAAACAGCCCTACAAACTCATCCCCACCAATCCGGTAAAAGCGGTTGTATTCATTCTCGTGTTGTTTTAAAAGGTGTGCGAATTGTTTTAAAAACGCATTGCCATAAGGGTGTCCTTTAGTCTCATTCACGTGTTTAAAGTTATCAAGATCTAAAAACACAACATGGAAATCGTCTCGCTGATAACGTAAACCATAATGATAGTCTAACGCATACTTATTAAACACATCCGTTAAAGCATCTAAGTGTGTTTTACGGAAAATATGTTCCTTTTCGTTCATCTCATTCGTCACCTCTTGGATGAAGATGCTGTAGCTTTGAGGTGTGGTTTTCATAGGGTATTTACTTAAACGAATCCAAGAACGTTTGCGTAAGGTTTTTATTGGAAACGTGAGAATCGGACGCGTTTCAAAATCATAAAGCTGTCGCTTAACTTCCGCAAAATATTCTTGCTTTCCCGCAATTTCTGAGTAAGCGTTTTCACTATCAAAATAAGCTAACAAGTCACTTAGTTTTGATACTTGTTTGGATGTGTAACCGAGCACATCAAATGAGCCAAAAACATGGTCTAAAGTCCAATCATCATGGTCGGTTTTTTTACTCAAAAACACCAACGTGTCATCCATACTTAAAAAAGTATCAAGCACGCTGGGATGCGCTTTTAAAGCTTCTTCTGTCAGATAAGTGTTTTGTTTTAATCGTTTCATGAGTATGATCCCACCCTTTACACTATCCCATCAACCAATAAAGCCATTATAAGTGAAACGTTATAGATTTACCATAGATTTATTTGATTTTAATTACAAAATCAAAGGAATCTTTGTTAAAAAATTCGCTTAATATTGACGCGATTAGTAAAAGGCTTACATAAGATAACGCTAAAGTAAGGGAATGTTACGTTTTTCTTATGAGGGGTTATCTTTTGATTCAATGACTTTGAATCATTATTTTGCATAGAACTTAAACATGATTTACGGTATACTAAACTCGGTGAACACTTATTAAAACTTCGGAGGTTAAGATGATTCGATTCGGTGTGATTGGTTCAGGCAATATTGCGCATACGTTTTGTCAAGCCATATCGGTGGTCCGTGGTGCAGAACTTTATGCCATAGCGTCACGTGACCTAGATAAAGCCAAGCGTTATCAAGCGCAGTACAACGTCGAAAAAGCGTACGGTTCCTATGAGGCACTTTTAGAAGACCCACTGGTAGATTGTGTGTATATTGCGACGCCGCATGGGTTACATTATGAGCACATGATGTTAGCGCTTGATTACCATAAAGCGATTTTGTGTGAAAAGGCGTTTACGTTAAACGAGCGTCAAGCCAAAGAAGTTTTTGAGAAAGCTTCAACGCTTGGCTTGTTTGTCATGGAAGCCATGTGGACACGTTTTTTACCGACCATAAAGGCGGTGAAGTCACTATTTGATGAGGGGGCAATCGGTGAGATCACGGAACTTGAAGCGTCGTTATGTTTTAAGATTGACGTCCCAAAAACCAACCGGGTGTTCGCGAAAGCGCTCGGAGGCGGTGCGTTATTAGACGTTGGGATTTATCCCATCACCTTCGCGAACTTAATCTTAGGCGTCCCTAAAAAAATCGAAGCAACCATGACCAAGGCACTCACGGATGTGGATGCGTCTAATGACATGATTTATCACTACGATCACGCCAAAGCTTATTTAAAAAGCAGTGTCGTCGAAGCGTCCCCACCAAACGCACGCATCTTAGGCACAAAGGGATCGATCCTCATCCCACGTTTTTGGTCGGCCAGCGAAGCGTATCTGTACGATGCTAAAGGGAACCTCGTAAACATCATTAAACAACCTCATGAAGTCAATGGCTTCGAGTATGAGATTCGTGAGGTCGTCCGTTGTTTAAGCGCCAAAGAACTCGAAAGTCCACACATGACGCATGCGATGAGTTTAACCATCTTAAACCAAATGGATGCCATAAGAAACATGTGGTCGCTCATTTATCCTCAAGAAACCTAATCACATAATGAAAAAAACACCGCCATAGGTAAAATGTATCCTATGGCGGTGTTTTTTTAATGCTGACTCACGCGTACTATATCACTTTTTTGATGGTCACTGACTTTTTTTGACTGATGACGGTGCCATACACCCCAAAAATAATCAAAAGACTGCCTACGAAATGAAAGGTAAATAAGGTCTCATTTAAAATCACATAACCCGCAAAGATGCCTATGACGGTCACAAGATTTGCATAAATGCTTACAACATGCGCTGGAAGTTTAGAGAGTGCAAAGTTCAGTAAAAAGAACGCTGCGACGGTCGATAACAAGCCTAAATATAGTACTGGAAAGATTAATCTTAGTTCACTCAAGTTTTCAATGTAAAGCCCTGGTGTTCCTAGTCTTAAGAGTTCTGTTAAATAGACAATGTTAAACACTATCACCCCAGCCACCATCATGCCATAAGTAATGTCAATGGCCCGCATCGATTTTGACGCGGCTCTTGAAATCACATTATACATCGCCCCACTCATGACGGAGATTAAGACCAATAAAAAGCCTAAAGGCCTGGAAGACGATGCCACACTTTGAAGGGACACTTGAATGTAAACCACACCACCGACACTGATAAGAATAAACAGTATTTGCTTAAATGTTGGTACTTCTTTTAAGACAATGGCGCTGATAAGTCCTGCAAAGACCGGGATTAAAGCAATCATCATAATCGCTTCGCTGCTTGCGATAAGATTTAAGCCGTACGTTGAAAAAACAGAATACAAAATCGGTTGAAAGAGCACAATAAGGCCCATGATTTTAAGGTTAAAGCGCTTAAATTGAATGTCTACAAGATGTAACCGGCGTAAAAGCTCAAGCGCCATAAACGCGAATAAATACCGATAGGCGACTAAGCCCATCGGCGAGACATACGTTAAAGCAATTTTTGAAAACATGTAAGAAAAGCCAAAAATAAGAGTGAAGCCAATCGCTGCGAAGTGGCCGATTTTAACCATAAAATCATCCTCTATTGTGTGTTATTCAATCTTAAACATAAGGGTCCTTATGAAATCAAAGTTCTTTAAGATACGCTTTGATCGCATCAATAAAACGATCAATGTCTTTTTTTGTGATGTCGTGATGACACACTAAACGCATTTCTTGACCTTTGTAGCCACCCAGTAAAAACCCTTCTTCTTTCATTGCTTGCGCAAACGCCTCACGCTCTATATCAAATTTCACAAACACCATGTTGATGTCTAAAGCGTCGTCATTCACGTCAAAAGGTGCCAGTTGACTGAGCGCCTTGGCTAAATACTGGGCGTTTTTATGATCTTCTTCTAAACGCAGTCTCATCTCATTTAAAGCAATGCGTCCTGGGGCCCCTAAGACGCCCACTTGACGCATACCCCCACCGAGCATTTTACGGTATTTACGTGCCCGCTTAATAAAGTCTTGACTGCCTACAAGTAAACTTCCTACAGGACTACCAAGCCCTTTAGATAAGCATACCATCACCGAGTCTGCGTACTGTGCGATGGTGCTCGGTGAGACGTTTAAATGCACCGCCGCATTAAATAATCGAGCCCCATCCAAATGGGTCGCGATGTCTTTTTCTTGAGCTAAAGTATAGATTTGTTCCATCGTTTCTAAAGAACCTACCACACCATGACCATGCGCATTTTCCATACAAATCAAGCGGGTGGTCGGAAAGTGTATGTCTTCGCTGCGAATGCCTGCGATGACTTCGTTAAGATCAAGCATCCCACGGTGTTCTTTGACCACATGAAAGCTCACACCAGCAAGCACAGCCGCGGCGCCCACTTCATAGGTCTTAATATGTGAATGTGCGCCAACGATTATCTCATCGCCTCGCTTGGTATGCGTCATGATGGCGACTTGATTGCCCATCGTCCCACTGGGTACAAATAACGCAGCCTCTTTGCCTAAGAGGGCTGCGGCCTCATTTTCTAGCGCTTGAATGGTCGGATCGTCTTCATAGACGTCATCGCCAACCACCGCCTCAAGCATCGCTTGACGCATGGCTTGGGTGGGTTTGGTGACGGTGTCACTACGAAAATCGATGGGTGAAAAAGGTGTGTTCATCGGAATACCTCCAAGGGGATAAAATGATCTTTAAAGAGCCTTATCAGGAGAGGGAATCTCGTCATGCCACCTCTTATCTCGATACATGGCACGATCGGCTAAGGAGATCAGTTCATCCGCCGTTTGCGCATCCTGAGGATAGTTTGCTAAGCCAGCACTGAGGCCTAAGTAGTGAACCTCATCTTTCATGGTTTCTTTGAGATGCGTTTTAAGTGCCTTAAGGTCTATTTTTTTTAATGAAG
>SKKW01000167.1:0-8350 GCA_007123535.1 Candidatus Izemoplasma sp.
CAATCACCGAGGGGAGATCAACGAGTGTGCTGCGTCCAATGCTATAAACAGACGCACCAATCAACCCAAGAAGGGCTGGTCTTAAGCCTTTAAAGACTTGACGCATGACGCGTGATTTTTGAAAACCTTCCGAATGGACGGCCACCGCACCGACTAAGACCACAGGCACAAAGACCACGCCAAGCGTGGCAACCAGCGCGCCCGCCACCCCCATCAAAAAGCCTAACTCTTGAACGGTTTGAAAACCGATAAACGTGGCTGAATTAATCGCAATCGGGCCAGGCGTCATTTGACTGATCGCAATCATGTCAATAAACAGTGAAGGACTCAGCCAACCTTGCTGGTTGACGATGACCTCTTCAAACACCGGCAACATCGCATAACCACCGCCAAAGGCGACCATCCCAATCAGTAAAAAGCGCCAAAAAAGCTCAAGGAGTATCACGCGTGAGCACCTCCTTTAAGCGGCCATAAAAAAGCGCCATTAACGCAATCGCAATAATCACAACAAAAGGGCTTAGATTAAACATTGCGACCATGATAAATGTCCCTAAAGCAATGAGTAACTTGGGCCATTCTTTATTTTGTTTATAGACGCGATAACCGGCCGTTGCGATCAAGACAACAACACTAATACGTATGCCTCTAAAAGCACGTTCAACGTAGGGATTATCGATCGATGAAAAGAAAAAGACCGCGACCAAAATGATGATCATGAACGAGGGTAACGCCACGCCTAAAGCAGACGCAAACGCGCCTTTAGCGCCTTTGATTTTATACCCTAAAAAGACCGCAAAATTAATCGCAATCACGCCAGGCAACGATTGACAAATAATCAAAGCGTCGTAAAACCCCGAGCGGTCGATTAACTTGTAGCGATCTACCAATTCTTTTTCAATGACAGGGATCATCGCATAGCCCCCACCAAAGGTGAGTGCTCCAATGCGAAAAAAAATCGCAAACAGTCTTATGAGCGCCATGTCTTCAAGCCTTCTTTCGCCTTCATTATAGCATAACTTACGCTAAAAAAATAAGACCAAGCGCCTTACGCTTGGTCTTTCACGCTAAACTCAAAACGTGCGCCACCATCCTCCACGACAATGGTTTGATGGGTGGTGACTTCACCTTTTAACATCATTTTCGCGATCACTGTTTCAAGTTGTTTTTGAATGTATCGTTTTAATGGTCTGGCGCCATATTGAGGGCTGTACGCTTCCGCGACCATCCGCTCTTTGGCCGCTTGGGTAAGCTCTATGGTGAGATGATCTTCAGACAAACGGTGATTGAGTTGGGCCATTTGAAGATCAACAATTTGGTAGATTTCTTCGATTTGTAACGGTTTAAAGACAATGGTATCGTCAATGCGGTTTAAAAATTCTGGTTTAAAGCGTTGTTTGAGTACCGTTAAGACCGCCTCTTCATCCGCTTCATGAATCGTGTCTTGTTGAGCCAGTTTTTCAAGTAAGATCTCAGAGCCCAAGTTTGACGTCATGATTAAGACCGTATTTTTGAAGTTCACTTTACGGCCTTTCCCATCGGTCATATGACCTTCATCCAGCACTTGTAAGAGACTGTTAAAGACTTCAGGATGCGCTTTTTCAATTTCATCGAATAAGATGACGCTGTAAGGTTTACGGCGGACTTGTTCTGTTAATTGACCCCCCGATTCATACCCGACATACCCAGGCGGTGCGCCGATGAGACGGGCGATGGAATGGCGTTCTTGATATTCCCCCATGTCAATACGAATCATCTGATCTTCACTATCAAAGAGGGCTTCTGAGAGGGCTTTTGCGAGTTCCGTTTTACCGACCCCAGTGGGGCCTAAAAAGATAAACGAACCTAAAGGACGTCTAGGGTCATTCAGCATCGTCCGGGCACGGATGATCGCATCTGCGACTGATTTCACTGCAGCACGTTGACCAATCACGCGCTCGTGCAGTTGTTGGTCTAAATCAAGCAGCTTTTCTCTCTCACTGGATAAAAGTCTCGTGGCTGGAATGCCGGTCCATTTTGAGACAATCTGCGCAATTTCTTGATCGCGCACCACTTCTTTAATCAGTTGAGTGTCTTTGCCTTCCATCGCTTTCGCTTTTTCAAGCGCTTTTTCGGCTTCCACTAAATCGCCATATTGAAGTTTCGCTAAACGTTCTAAGTCATATTCGCGTGAGGCTTGTTCGATTTCTAACTTGATTTGATCGATGCGTTTCACTAAATCTTTATGACCACTTAAGGCGGCTTTTTCACTCTCCCAGCGGACCTTTAAGGCGTCGTGTTCTTGTTTAATGGTGTCAATCTCTGATTCAATCACGTCTAAACGGGCTTTAGACGCGGCGTCGGTTTCTTTCATTAAAGACGTTTTTTCAATTTCAAGCTGTAACAACCGCCGCTCTAAATCATCGAGCTGGGCTGGTTTTGAATCGATTTCAGTGCGTAATAAAGCGGCGGCTTCATCCATTAAGTCAATCGCTTTATCAGGTAAAAAGCGGTCACTGATGTATTTATGAGAAAGCGTCGCACACGCAATCAACGCTTGGTCTGAGATTTTAACCCCATGGTGAATCTCAAATTTCTCTTTGATCCCGCGAAGAATGCTGATGGTGTCTTCAACCGTAGGTTGATCGACCATCACCGGTTGAAAGCGGCGTTCTAGCGCTGCGTCTTTTTCAATGTAACGCCGGTACTCTTCAATCGTGGTGGCGCCAATACAATGGAGTTCTCCGCGCGCTAACATCGGTTTGAGTAAGTTACCCGCATCCATGGCGCCATCGGTTTTACCTGCACCGACAATGAGATGCAGCTCATCTATAAATAACAACGTCTCCCCCGCAGACTCTTTAATCGCGTTTAAGACTGTTTTTAAACGTTCTTCAAACTCTCCGCGGTATTTAGCGCCCGCCACAAGCGCCCCCATATCAAGCGCAAAAATACGTTTATTTTTTAAGCCTTCAGGCACGTCGCCTGCGACAATTCTTAACGCTAAGCCTTCCGCAATCGCGGTTTTACCCACACCGGGTTCACCGATTAAAACGGGATTGTTTTTGGTGCGTCTTGAAAGAATGCGAATGACGCGACGAATCTCTTCATCACGCCCAATCACAGGATCAAGTGTGCCTTCTTTAGCCATGTCGACTAAATCACGACCATATTTTTCAAGTGCCTCTTGGCGTTCACGCGCCACGCCTTGACCTTTTTTCGCAAAAAAGGTCTTGAGATAAGCTTTAAAGTCTTCTACTTTAACACCTTGATCTTTCAGTATCTTTTGCGTGTCTTTATGGGAAAAGAGGGCCAAATAAAGATGATGCAGATCAAGTAAGCTTGCGCCTTCATCTTTACGTGCTTTTTCTGCGTCAATCAAGACTTGATTGGCTTGGCGGTCCATATAAAGCTCATTGGTGTCTTCAACGACAGGGTAAGTATTTAGCTGTTCATCGAGACGGGTTTTCAAGGTGTCGATGACAGGGTGATGTTGTGTTAAAAAGAGTGTCACCACCGAAGGCGTCACGTCTAAAAGCACCCGGTGAAAATGATGGGGCGTAATCGCTTGATGTTGACGTTCAATGGTGAGTTGTTGGGTGTTTTCAATCACCTCACGCATCGTGGGTGAGAGGTTTTGTAAGTTCATATGAGCCTCCGTTTCTTAAGAAAACAAGGCTTGGGCCTCCAAGCCTTGTTACTCTACATCGATTAAGACGCGTGTGTCGACGGGTGCCACTTTGGGTACGTGGATGGTTAAGATGCCGTCTTCAAGCCGTGCTTTAATGTTTTTATCATCAATATCAACGAGATAAAGGGAACGTTTCATATTTACTTGACGACGCTCTTTATGAACGTAATGGGTATTTTCATCTTGCGTTTCTTCTTTTGCGTTGACTTCAATCGTTAAACGATCGTCTTCATAAGAGATTGTGAGTTGATCTTTTTTAACGCCAGGGAGATCCGCTTGAATGGTGTAAGCATCGTCTGTTTTTTGAACGTCCATTTTAAAGCCATGCACAGGCGAGAAGAAATCTTCCATCCAATCGTTTAAATTGATGCGACTTAATGATGTGTTGGTTGGTGCCATGCGGAACATAACAATCACTCCTTTGATTTTGTTAGCACTCTAATGATACGAGTGCTAATTCAATTATATTATACCTAAAAATTGTAAGGTGTCAAGAGGGATGATTTTGATTTATTATAAATAATAACACGCCAAGGCGTGTTAGATATTTTTAAGTTTTTGAACCAAAGTTTCAAGCATTAAAACGAGCGCAATGATAATGAGCGTCCATGCAAAGACGTCATCGTACGCTAAAGAAATGCGAGAGATATAGAGGGCTTGACCAATGGATACGGGCGATTGTGCGACAAACTCTGCCATTACCAACACTTTAAAGCCTAAGCCTAAGCTTTGGAGTAACCCTGTTTTAATAAAAGGAAGGGTTAAGGGGAGATAAAACTTTAAAGCCGCAAACCACCAACGCTGAGTTTCTAAGCGATACGCTTCTTTTAAGGAAGGATCGATGTTTAAAACCCCTTGACGTGTGGCTTCATAAAGAATCGGAAACAACATTAAAAACGTGATAATGTAAAGCGAGGTCCGTGAGCCATAAAGAATCAAGATGACGACAATCACACTGGCGACTGGGACCGTTCTTAAACTGGTAACAAGTGGTTTAAAAAACGCATCGACGTTGGGTAAGACGCCAGCCAGTAAGCCGATAAAGACCCCCACGCCAGTGCCTAAGGCCACTGCGGTTAATAAACGGACAAATGAACTTAGGAGAATGCGGTAGGTTTGAGGCGTGCTTAAAAGGCGTCCTAAGGCGCTTAACACATCGGTGGGCGCTGGCAACAACAAACGGTTGTCCACCCTTAAAGACGCCACCGTCCACAGCAAAATAAACAACGCAACCGCTAACAGACCTAAGCTCGTTTTTTTCATCTTACTCCGTAAAATAGAATGTGTCGTCTGGGAGTGCGCCCCCAATCAAGTTGGGGTTCATCTCTAAAATCACATTAAAATAGGTTTCTAAACTTGTTCTGACATCCTCACTGGAAACAAACCGTAAATTGGAACGCGGAATGGCCTGTAAAAGGACAGGGTATGGAAAAGGATACTCAAGTGCGCCCGCAGCTTCGGCGGCTGCTTGTGGGTTTTGTAACGTGACATTAATCGCATGTTCGATTTGTGTTAAATACGCCGCCGCAAGCGCGCGTGGCACGTCATTATGAATGAAGATGCCTGCTTGTGGGTAGCCTTCTTCGCCTTTTAAACGGAGCCATTCGGCTTGAAGGTCAAGCACATGCAAATCATCGACCTGCATTTGCGCGACACTTAAGACTGGTTCAGCCAATAACACAATGGCGTCATTGTCCGCAACTAAAGCGGCCATGGCTTCTTGGACAGAACCACGGTATTCAATGGTAGGAAGGTTTGCTTCCTCGATGGTACTCGCGGCTAAAAGTGACCTTAAGACAATGTCAGGGGTGGCTTGTTGGCCAAACGCAATGATGTGTTCTCCCGCTAAATCATCGATCGTGTTAAACGCACGATTTGCGACAATATAGTTGTTCCCAAAATTAATCGCCGCACCTAAAGTATAAGGCGCGCCTGAGGCAATCAAGCGGGCCCCAACATTGGTGGGCGCAAAAATCACATTATGAGACTCACTGCCAAAGGCTGCGAGTAAAGGCTCGGGCCCAAAGACACGTTCAATCTCGTACGTCACCCCCTCAATCTCGGGTCTTTCCGCTTCAAACAAGACTTGCGCTAAGGCTGGGGAACCATTAGGCATCAAAATCGTTAGATGCGCTGTTTCAGGTTCTTCGGTTTGGCAACCAAACAGCACAAAAAGTAACAAAAAACTTAACACTAATTTTTTCATTATACAACCGTCCTTTTATTAAGTACATCTCATTCTAACATGAGAAAAAGGAGAAAAAAAGACCTATAATTGTATTACAGGTCTTTTTTAATTTTTCTTAAGATTTGGCTCTTGCTTTGTAGTGTGTATGCAATAAATGATGCGATTTATCGCCTAAAGGTTCTTTTAAGAAGTTTTCATATAAATGCGTAATGGTCGGATTTTTATGCGATTGTCTTAACGGCATCGCCGCATCGACACGATAGGTCGATTCAATCCGCTCAATCCGTTTCTTATTGGTCGTGCCATATGGCTGACCACCGCCACCCACACAACCACCAGGACACGTCATCACTTCAATAAAGGCATACGGTGAGGTGCCTGCTTTAATTTGTTCTAACAGCGTACGTGCATGCTTTAACGTATGCGCGACGGCGACTTTCACTTCTTGGCCACCGAGTTCCACACTGGCTTCTTTGATGCCTTCAAAACCACGCACGTCATGGAAATCAAGCGCCTCAAGTGGTTTTTCATTGACGACTTCATAGACCGTACGCAAGGCGGCTTCCATGACGCCTCCGGTCGCGCCAAAGATGGCCGCAGCCCCTGTGGTGATGCCAAAGGGGTTGTCAAACTCTTCGTCTGGTAAGTCGTTAAAGTTGATGCCGAGTTGGCGGATCATTTTACCGACTTCACGTGTGGTTAAGACCGCATCCACGTCTTGAATGCCTTCGTTGACACGCATTTCTTCACGCGCCGCTTCAAACTTCTTCGCCGTACACGGCATGACTGACACCACATATAAATCCTTTGGATCAATCTTTGCTTCCTCTGCGTAATAGGTTTTCGCAAGGGCGCCAAACATTTGTTGTGGGGATTTACAAGTGGATAAATGACCCAACATGTCAGGATAGTTTTGTTCAGTATAGTTAACCCACCCTGGACAACAACTGGTCATCATCGGAAGCGTGCCACCGGTTTTCACACGGTGTAAAAGTTCATGACCTTCTTCAATGATGGTTAAATCAGCCGTAAAGTCAGTATCAAAGACTTTATCAAAGCCTAAACGACGCAGCGCACTGACGAGTTGTCCTGTCCAAGCGCCACCGGCTTCTTGGCCAAACTCTTCACCGATCGACACCCGAATGGAAGGCGCGACTTGCACGATGACGTGCTTGTCAGGATTATTAATCGCATCAAAGACACGAACGGTATCGTCTTTTTCTGTAATCGCGGCGACTGGACAGACTGAGGCGCATTGACCGCAGAACGTACAATCTTCACTCGATAGATATTTGCCATATTTTGGAGCCATGGTGACTTCAGACGAACGATTCATCGTTTCTAACACATGGGTGCCTTCGACGTCGCGACAGACATCGACGCAACGACCACATTTGATGCATCGGTTCGGATTACGGTAAATCGATGGGTTCTTATCGTCCACTTCTTGTGGTTTTAAAATTTTTGGGAACCGATGCTCATCGATGCCAAGCGTGTTCGCAAGTGTTTGAAGTTCACAGCGTAAATTACGTGAACAGTTGGTACAGTTGGTATCGTGATTACTTAAAATGAGTTCTGTGATCGTCCGCCGTGCGGTGATGACTTTGTTGGTGTTGGTTTTGATCTTCATGCCTTCTTTGACAGGGGTTGAACAGGCGGTTTGAAGATTTTTAAACCCTTCCACTTCCACTGAACAAATCCGGCAATCGGAGTTGATTTTTAAATCAGGATAATAACACAACGTAGGAATATCGATGCCCGCCATTTGTGCGGCTTCTAAAATGGTGGTGTCTTTTGGCACTTCGAGTGCCCTGTTGTTTAAATAAAATTTAACCACGGACCGACCCTCCTGTCATGTTCATACGCTCATGATACTCATCTCGGAAGTACCCCAACGTCGATAAAATCGAGACGGGAGAGGATTGGCCTAACCCACATAACGACGTTTGGTGCATCACACGCGCAAGGGATTCGAGTGAATATAAGTCCTCAGGCGTACCTTCGCTGCGTAAAAACTTTTTCATCAAAATCGACACATGTTCATGGCCTTCACGACACGGCGTGCAACGGCCACACGATTCATGATTAAAAAACTCAACGATACGACTCAGCACTTGGAACAGGTCTTGGCGGTCATCCATCACAATGATGGCACCGGCACCGGTTTTCGACTCGAAATCTTCAAAACGATCAAAATCAATTTTCATATCTAACATCATCTCAGGAATGATGGGACCACACGCCCCGCCCAGTTGCACCATTTTGATGCGACGGCCTACGCCGACCCCGCCACCTAAGGTGTCGATGACATCGCGTAAGGTAACGCCAAACGGCACTTCATAGACGCCTGGGTTCGTGATGTTGCCTGAGAGTGAAATCAGTTTCGTTCCTGTGGATGTGGTGGTGCCTATTTTAGCAAAATTTAACCCGCCTTCTTCCATAATCAGTGGAAGATTGGCGAAAGTTTCAACGTTGTTAATCAACGTCGGTTTCCC
>SKKW01000139.1:0-8266 GCA_007123535.1 Candidatus Izemoplasma sp.
CAGGTCTGCATCAGGCGAGATGATTCAACTTGGCAATCTAATTAAAGTTGAGGAAACAGTTGCACCTAGAGAACTAAATCATTTCAATAAATTGAAGGCTGTAAAAATTCAATCAATGTTGATCCCCGGTTACAGCCTTGGTGATGCCCTGATTTTTTTAGAAGAAACTTTAGCTGAGGTAGCGCCTGATGCATTATTTGACTATGCTGGCCAGTCTCGTGAGTTTAAGGAATCAGCAAACACGATGCAGATGACATTTATATTGTCTCTGATCTTTATTTTTTTAGTACTCGCAGCTCAGTTTGAGAGTTTTAAGAACCCACTAATTATAATGCTAGCAGTTCCTCCAGCATTAGCTGGTGGTTTAATCGCACTATTTTTTTCCGGTGGTAGTATTAACATATATAGCCAAATTGGCTTAATCACATTAGTGGGACTGGTGACAAAGCATGGCATTCTTATTATTGAGTTTGCCAATCAATTGCAGGACAAGGGCATGGCATTGCGTGAAGCCACTATTGAAGCTGCATCATTGCGCTTGCGTCCTATTTTGATGACCACAGGGGCGACAGTACTAGGCACCCTTCCATTAGCAATGGCGGTAGGTGCTGGTGCAGAATCTCGCCATCAGATAGGCTGGGTTATAGTGGGCGGCATGCTCTTAGGAACTTTGTTGACGCTCTTTGTCATACCAACAATCTATAGTATTTTTGGTCAACGTAACTTTAAACTTATTGAGCCTAATTATGAAAACTAAGGACTGTGCTGTGAAAACTGTTATAAAGCTTATACTTCCGTCTTTCATCTGCTCTGTATTAGCTGTTTCCAGCACAGCAACTGCTGGTCCTTTGGCAGACTTATATCGCTTAGCGTTAGAGCATGACCCTCAACTTAAGCAAGCTGAAGCACAATTTCTTGCAGGGCAAGAGGCACCTATTCAAGGACGTGCTGGTTTATTGCCACGAGCTGAATTCAGAGCCAGTACTTCTCATCATGCTGAGCGGGCTGCAAATGGTGTAACAGGCTCTACAGGCTACAGTGTTTCACTTACCCAGCCTGTTTATAATGTAAGAAACTACTACAACTTTAAGCAGTCGGAGTTATTGGCTGACAATGCTGCGACTTTATTTGCGCAAGCAGAACAGAATATTATTTTGCGCTCAGTTGAAGCATATTTAGAAGTTCTGAGAGCAGTCAGCGCCCTAGATAATGCTCATGCTCAGGAAAGAGCACTACAACGCCGTTTAGACCAAGTAAATGCTCAGTTTGAAGTTGGCTTAATCGCCATTACGGATGTGCATGAAGCTCAAGCTAGCTATGACCTTGCTGTCGTTCAGCGAATTGATGCTGAAGGAACAGTTAATAATCGGAAAGAGGCCTTAGAGCGCTTAGCTGGTCACTCCTTTGATCAGCTTGCATATCTAAATCCCGACTACCCAATACTTCCTATTGAACCAACAGATCCGAACCTTTGGATTTCCAAAGCATTAAAAGATAATTTAAATTTACAAATTGCTGAAACTCAAACCGAGATCTTACGAAAAAATGTTCAAAGCATTCGTGGTACTCGTTTACCTGAAGTAAGTTTAGGTTTAAGTCATAGTAATAATAGAAATCACGGAGGGTTCAACAGAGGCTGGGAAGACAATAATACAATACAACTAAGCATGAGCGTTCCACTTTATACTGGCGGATCCATTCCCTCTCAACAACGACAAGCTGAACATGAGCAAATTGCCGCCATTCATCAGCGAGAAGATGCCCAGCGAGCCGTCATTGAATCTACAAAGTCCTTGTTACGAAGCTTGGAAACTAGCGCTAAAAGTGTAAGCGCAAGGAAACAAAGTGTTTTTTCTCGTGAAACAGCACTATATGCAACTGAAGAAGGTTTTAATGTTGGTACGCGTAATGTTGTTGATGTGCTTCAAGCAGAGCAAAATCTATATGAGGCACGTCAAGCTTACGAGAATGCTCGAATAGATCATATCAATGCTCTGTTTCGTTTCAAGCAAACGATTGGCACGCTCAATCCAGAAGACCTATTTGCATTGGATAGATGGTTAGTCGATTAGGTAAATTTTTTATAAAGGAGCTGCACTGAAAAGTATGAATCTAGGTCTTTTCAGTGCAGTGTAATGCCAAGTGGTTGAACTTGATACTTTACCTGATCAAACCGTTCACGCAGTTCTTGTAGCGGAAATAAGCCGAAGTCTAACGGTTCTGCAGGCATTTCATACCAATCCAATGACCATACTCGCGTCATTAATTCAAACTCGCCAATCAAAGCATCCATGAAAATCATTACCGCTTCAACACGCGGATCCAGATCAAGTATTTCTGGCAAGTGCTCTAGGTAAACCGCAAGCTGCAACTTTCCTTCTATTAATCTTAATGAGCACCAAAATTCATCAATTTGACAAACCTCATCACCTAAATTCACGCATTCAGGTATGGGGTTACAGCGCTCATTAAAAGCTTTAAACTCGATTCCATTTAGTGCTGGGGCCATGCTAACTAAACTGAGTACCGAGTGGATAGATTCAGGATACCCATCACACCCAAAGACCATTTCGACGGATCCTTCACCCTCATCTCGCTCAAAGTGAAAGGTTAGATTGCGGTCAATTTTTTGCAAGGATCGACGGTACTCTTCAAGCAAAAGCTCATCATCAAAAAAAGTACCACTTTGACTTTGCAATAGTGTCTTTAGTGTTTTTTCGAGCTGGCTCCAAAAAGCCTCTATTTGTTCAAAATCAGTGATCATAGACCCTCAAGTGAATCTTCTTAAAAAAGGTATTATTAGGTTCTAGGAACAACAACCCCAGTTTGTCCTTGGTATTTGCCAGCTCTATCTTTGTAAGATGTTTCACACACCTCATCCGCACCTAAGAACAGCATCTGTGCAACACCTTCATTAGCGTAAATTCTTGCTGGTAACGGGGTAGTATTGGAAAACTCAAGTGTGACATGCCCTTCCCACTCGGGCTCTAACGGTGTCACATTCACAATGATGCCACATCTTGCATAAGTACTCTTACCTAAACAGATGGTTAGTACATCTCTAGGAATACGGAAATACTCAACTGTTCTCGCTAGTGCAAAGGAGTTAGGTGGAATAATACAAACATCTGACTTCACATCTACAAAGCTTCGCTCATCGAACTGCTTGGGATCAACAATACTGGAGTTGATATTTGTAAAAATTTTGAATTCATCTGCACAACGAACATCATAGCCATAACTTGAAGTCCCATAAGAGACAATTGGTTGATTGTTTTCCCGTCGCACCTGACTCGGCTCAAACGGATCAATCATACGGTGCTCCATTGCCATTTTTCGAATCCAGCGATCTGACTTGATACCCATATACACTCACAAATTTATTTAGATCTATTTGGCATCTATTTTAACCTGACAGCCAAAAAAAAGCCGCTTCTTTTTACAGAAGCGGCTAATACCTGATACATAAATAAATGGGAACAACGTTCTTACTACCTAAGGTGTATCAGTCTGTATGGACACTGATTTTTGGCCCTAAGTTCCCAGCTTCTGCAATTTCTTTCATTTTTTCTGCAAGTTTTTTGGCTATTACTCCATACGCTTGCGCTATTCGACCCTGCGGATCAGCCACTACGCTAGGTACACCGGTATCTGTCTGCTCTCGAATAGAGGTCAATAAAGGCAGCTGCCCTAAAAGTTCTGTTTGATACTCTTGAGCAATGCGCTCTCCTCCTCCTGATCCAAAAATAGCCTCTTCATGCCCACACGCACTACAAATATGTAAACTCATATTTTCTACAACACCCAGCACTGGCACATTGACCTTGCGGAACATTTCAATCCCTTTTTTGCAATCAAGCAAAGCAATATCTTGTGGAGTCGTTACTATCACTGCACCTGTGACAGGCACTTTTTGTGATAGTGTCAATTGAATATCACCGGTTCCTGGAGGCATATCTACCACTAAATAATCAAGGTTATTCCAACGAGTTTGCATCATAATCTGCTGCAAGGCACCCGCAGCCATCGGCCCACGCCATACCATCGGTGTAGAATCAGTGACCATAAAACTCATTGACATAACTTGTATGCCATGAGCTTCTAGTGGAAGAAAAAATTTATCTGAATCTGTTTTAGGACGCGTACCCGAAGAAATCCCCAGCATCATACCCTGACTAGGTCCATATATGTCAGCGTCTAGTATGCCAGTACGATAGCCTTGTGCTACTAAGGCTAGTCCGATATTGACTGCAGTCGTGGATTTACCGACTCCACCCTTTCCAGAGGCAACAGCAATGATCTGTTTAACTCCTTCAAGACCTTGGAACGCCTCCATCTGCTGTACTGACATAATGCTGATTCTCCGAGACAAATTTATATTAATTGTGCGCCAACCTTATAACCTACTAACTTACTAGGTTATATAGCATAAATCAACTAAGAAGACTTTCGAACTAACCAAACTCCGCACTCCATGTGATTGGTATAGGGAAATTGATCGAAGAGTGCGAATCTCTCAATACGATGAGTGAGACAAATAGTACGGAGGTTTTGTTGCAGAGTGTCAGGATTACAAGAAATATACAAAACTCGGTCATATTCTATAACCTGCTGGACAGTATCTGCATCTAAACCGACCCTAGGGGGATCAACAAGAACTGTACTAAACTTACAGCTCTCAAGGTCTAAGCCTGCAACCTTTCGTGTTTCGAGTTCACCTCGTAATACCTTGACCAGATCTTCAGAAGGCATACGCAGCACATCGACATTTTTTATATCATTATTATGGATATTGTCACGAGCGGCCTGTACTGATGTTTTAGAAATTTCGGTTGCAACGACTCGACGAAAGTTTTGCGCCAAAGGCAGTGTAAAATTGCCATTTCCACAATAAAATTCTACCAAGTCAGTGTCTGACGTCATGTTAGAAGTCACATCCAGTGCCCATTCGATCATCTTTATACAGACCTGAGCATTGGGTTGAGTAAAGCTGTTCTCAGTTTGAATATAACGATAGACCCTATCTCTAATAGGCAAGCTTTCAACAACAAAATCACGTCCTAGGACAATTTTTTTCTTACGCGCACGACCTATTATGTCAATATCAAACTGTTCTTTTAAACGAGTCGCTTCAACTACCCAATCATCACCAATTTGTCGATGATATAAAAGTGACACTAGCAACTCACCAGACAAGGTACTTAAAAAGTCAATCTGGAACAGTCGATATCTTAGTTCATTAACTTGCGAGACCTGCTTTAAGAAAGCAAACATCATGCTATGAATGGTTTCTGACACCATAGGACAATCACTAATCTTGATTGGAGAGCGATTGTCGCCAGGTTCAAACATAACATAATTCAGATCATCGCCATCGTGCCAAGTACGAAACTCAGCGCGCATCCGGTAATGCTTGGCAGGTGATCTGAACAAATCAATCTCGGGCAAATTAAATTCAGAAAACTGATCAATTACTCGATGTGTTTTTTCTACAAAAAGTTGCTCGTAACGATCAGGTTCTACCTGAGGTAAGGACATAGAAGCCTCTTTTTAAATGCCTAAAACTGAAATAGTACCAGTTAGGAACAAAGCGAACCATATCAAGCAAATTAGACGATTATAACAGACCGATGGATTTAACCCCTCAGTGGTTTATTAGTGCTCAATCGGTTCATAAGGAGAATAAATCAGCGTAGAATCAACACATCATTTGTATAAACCACATTGCCAATAGAGCTGTTGAGCCAATTATGACTGCAAACTCACGTAAAATCCTTGTTACTAGCGCCCTACCTTACGCTAATGGCCCCATCCACCTTGGGCACATGGTCGAATATATCCAGACCGATATTTGGGCGAGATTCCAACGTCAACGCGGAAATCACTGCATCTATGTCTGTGCAGATGACGCACACGGCACGCCAATCATGCTCAAGGCCAACCAAATGGGGTTAACGCCAGAAGAACTAGTGAGCAAGGTGAGCATAGAACACCAACGAGATTTTGCAGGTTTTATGGTTAATTTTGATAATTACCATTCCACGCATTCAGAAGAAAACCGTTATTATGCCTCGTTAATTTACGAACGCCTGCGTGATGCTGGACATATCGCTCGCCGTACCATCACGCAAGCTTACGACCCTGAAAAAGAGATGTTCCTACCAGATCGTTTCATCAAAGGCGATTGCCCTAAGTGTGGTGCTAAAGATCAGTATGGCGACTCTTGTGAAGCCTGTGGTGCTACTTACAGCCCCACCGATCTCAAAAACGCCTACTCTGCCATTTCAGGTGCCAAACCGATCGAAAAAGAATCAGAACACTTTTTCTTTAAGCTCGCTGATTTTGAAGACTTCTTAAAAGGCTGGGTAGCTGATCACGTGCAACAGCAGATGATACATAAACTGCAGGAGTGGTTTGATGCAGGCCTGCAACAATGGGATATCTCTCGCGATGCGCCTTACTGGGGTTTTCAAATCCCAGGAGAAGAAGGAAAATATTTCTACGTTTGGCTAGATGCACCTATCGGTTATATGGCTAGCTTTCGCCACTGGTGTGAACAAAACAACGTTAATTTTGATGATTATTGGGCACCCGACTCAACGGCTGAGCTGTATCATTTTATTGGTAAAGATATCGCCTACTTCCATACCCTCTTTTGGCCAGCCATGTTAAAGGGTGCCGGGTTCCGCACACCGACCGGTGTTTTTTGTCATGGATTCCTAACCGTGAACGGACAAAAAATGTCTAAGTCTCGCGGCACCTTTATCATGGCCGAGACCTATTTAAAGCACTTACGTCCAGAATATCTGCGCTACTACTTTGCTGCAAAACTAGGATCAGGGATTGATGATATCGACCTAAGCCTTGAAGATTTCCGCTTGAGAGTCAATGCGGATCTAGTGAATAAAGTCGTTAATATTGCCAGCCGCTGTGCCGGTTTCATCAGCAAGAAGTTTGATGGTCAACTGGATAGTCAGCTAGCGGAACCTGAACTCTATCAACAAGCGATTGCCCTTAGTGAAACCGTTGCCGAAGCTTATGAGTCACGTGAATACGGCAGAGCCATGCGTGAAATCATGCACTTAGCTGATAAAGCTAACCAATATATTGATACTGCTGAACATTGGGTACTGACTAAACAAGAAGGTAAAGAAGCAGAAGTTCAAGCTTGCTGCACCATGGGCATCAACCTTTTCCGAGTGATCATCAGCTATCTAGCACCGGTTCTACCAGCGGTCGCTGAACAAGCAGCAGACTTCTTAAACATTGAAGGTTTTGCCTGGGATGCTATCGAAGAGCCTTTGCTCAATCATCGTATTAACAAGTTTAAACCGTTAATGCAGCGAGTTGACCCAGAGATGATCGAAAAAGTGATCGAAGATTCAAAACAGGATCTACTTGAAGCTCAGGCTGTAGTGGCAAAAGCAGCGGCAAAAACGGAACTAGAAAAGGAACCCATTGCCGAAACCATCAACTTTGATGGTTTCGCCAAACTGGATCTTCGTGTTGTGCGTATCGCTAAAGCAGAAGCCGTTGAAGGTGCTGATAAACTATTACGCTTAACACTTGACCTTGGCAGTGAAACCCGCAACGTGTTTGCTGGGATTAAATCGGCTTACACGCCAGAGCAGCTTGAAGGAAAACTAACGGTCATGGTCGCCAACCTTGCTCCCCGTAAAATGAAATTTGGCGTTTCTGAAGGCATGGTGTTAGCGGCTGGACCGGGTGGCAAAGAGATATGGATTCTTGAGCCTAATGAGGGTGCCCAACCGGGTATGAGAATTCGCTAGAGATAATACTCATAGGAGATTAAATGGCTAGTAAAGATCTACAAAAACAATCCGACTCTCAAGCGATCGACCTGTTCATTAAACAGGTCAACAGCCTACCCCAAGTTCAGACAGCGGGTGGTCGGCTTATGTTTGCGTTAGATGCTACAGCCAGTCGTCAAGCCTCTTGGGATCAGGCCTGCCAGTTACAGAGTGAGCTTTTTTTAGCCACCAAAGAGCTGGGAGGCCTGAGCGTACAGCTGTGTTACTACCGAGGTTTTGGCGAGTTTCACGCTACGGCGTGGATTAACGATACTCAAGAATTGTTACGGCAAATGAATGGCGTCAGCTGTCTGGGCGGTCACACACAAATTCGTAAAGTTCTCAATCAAGCGCTAAGGGAAACCCGTCAACGCCCTGTGCGAGCGGTTATTATTGTCGTTGATTGTTGTGAAGAAGATGTTGATCAGCTTTGTCAAAAAGCAGGTGAACTTGGC
>SKKW01000149.1:0-8068 GCA_007123535.1 Candidatus Izemoplasma sp.
GCCAGTATACGTTTGATAGACCTCATATAAGACTTTAACAAGGTCATCGTTAGGATCGACGTAATGCGGCGGCATGTTCGTTTTTAAGTGATAGCTGAGCTTGTACTTCTTCGCTTTTTTAATGATTTTTTCTTCGCTGTCTTCAAAATCATAGTTTCGTGGGTAGCGTGCATTTAGACCGAGCAAGACTTGTTCTTGATTGTAGCGAAAAATGCCTGCATTGATGGTAAAATGTTTGGTCTCTTCATCGAAACACTCAATACCAAGTTTTTCAGCATACGGGTCAAACGATAGTTTTTCATGAATGAACCGAATGTAATCGTTTTGGATATGTTCATTTAGAAACTGCGCTAAGATAAAGCCTGCGTTGACGCCTAAATGCGGGGTCATCGCATGGGCGTTTTTCCCATGAACAATGTATTTATTGCCTTTAATTTCACCTTCAAAGCCGTGATAGGCTAAAAACTGCATAAACGGGTCTTTAAGATCGACGTTTAAAATACATTCCGCATAATCGGGCACCACGTTGTAACGTTCACCACAGTAAAATTCAACCAGTTCATCGTTTTGATAGCTGCCTTCTAAATCAAAGGAGTAAAGCCCTTTTTCCCCGTAAATAAGCGGGAAAGACGCGTCGGGCGCAAAGCCAATCGTCGGCATTTCTTCAACTTTAAAATACTCACGGATGCCGCGCCAACCGGTTTCTTCATCGGTTCCTAAAATGATGCGGATCCGTTTATGAAACTCAACACCCAGTTCCTTTAAGAACAAGACTGCCATATACGCGGCCATCGTTGGCCCTTTGTCATCCATCGCGCCGCGAGCATAAAGCTTCTCGTCTTTGATGATGGGCTCAAAAGGATCGTTTGACCATCCCTCACCAGGAGGCACCACGTCTAAATGGCACAAAATCCCTAAAAGATCGTCGCCTTCACCCACTTCAATGTGGCCTGCGAATCCTTCAATGTTTTTCGTCACAAACCCATCATCATGGGCCATCGATAGAAACCATTTTAAAGCGTCATTAATAGCTTCACCAAAGGGTGTTGAGCTGTTTGGGTCATAATGATCTAGCACGGATTTGAACCTTAGTAAATGCTTGGTACGTTCAATGAGTCGTTCTTTGTTCTCTTTGACATAGTTTAAAAAATCCATAAGGTCACCTCTTTAACGGCCTAAGTCTATCATGTTTAAACGCTTTAAGCAAGCGACTTAAACGAGGAAAAACCACGCTTAAGGCGTGGTTAATTCAAGCAATGCGTAGTCTTTTTTCCCGCGGCGCAAGACAATCATTTGCGCCTTTAACACATGCGACGCATCTAATCGTGTCTCTTCAGTAAAGCCTTTGGCGCCGTTCACGCTAATAGCGTTTTGTTTTATCAATGTTCTTGCTTGTGTTTTTGAGGCCACCAGTTCGGCTTGAACTAAGGCATCCACCAGCGTTGTCCCCGCCTCAATCTGGGTCGATTTAACCCCTTCAAACGCCATTTTTAACGTTGTTTCATCAAGCGCATCAAAGCGATTGTTAAACAACGCATCGGTGATTAACAGTGCTTGATTGAGCCCTTCTTCACCATGAATCATGGTCGTGATTTCAGCAGCGAGCGCTTTCTGCGCGTGTCTTAAATGGGGGGTGTCTTTCATCTGTTCATGTAAGGCTTCAATGGCTTCGTGTGACGCAAAGCTAAACTGCCATAAGCGCTGAAGTGCTTCATCGTCTGGTAAATTGAGCCAGTACTGATAGAACGCGTAAGGGCTGGTGTATGCAGGATTGAGCCACACCGCACCATCCGCTGTTTTACCAAATTTTGAGCCATCGCTTTTGGTCACCAAGGGAAAAACCATCGCATACGCTCCAGCGTCCACACCATGTTTTTTACGAATCAAATCAAGTCCTGCAGTGATGTTGCCCCACTGGTCTTGACCGCCAATTTGTAACACACAGCCTTCAGTTTCATAAAGGGTCAAAAAGTCGATTGATTGAATGATTTGGTAAGTGAACTCCGTAAAACTGATGCCTGTTTCTAAACGGCTTTTAACGGAATCTTTCGCTAACATGTGATTCAGGTTAAAGTATTTTCCGTAATCTCTTAAAAATGGAATCAAACTGATGTCTTTGAGCCAATCGTAGTTATTGACGACCTTGGCATTGGGCAAGATGGCGCGCACTTGTTCGGCCAGTTGATCGGCGTTATGCATCGTTTGTTCAAGCGTTAAAAGGTTACGTTCTTTCGATTTTCCGGAAGGGTCACCAATGAGACCTGTGCCGCCCCCGACCACTAAAATCGGTTGATGCCCTGCGTCTGCCAGACGTTTAGCCATCAAATAGGTGGCTAAATGACCTACGTGTAAACTGTCACCTGTGGGGTCTACTCCCAGGTAAAAGATCATCGATTCTTGATCGAGTTTTTCAAGCAACGCCTCATCGGAGACATCGTAGATGAGATGACGTTTTTTTAAATCTTCACTTAAGCGCATAGTCATTATCCTTTCTAAATAAAAGGCCCTCAGAAACGAAGGCCTTCAAGGGAGAGTTTAAAGTTCGCGTGTGGATTGGCGAACGATGATGTCATGGTCCAAGATCACTTCAGGCTCAGGAATCTCTTCTTGGTTCATGAGTTTGGTTAACAAACGCATGCCGACCGCACCAATGTCGTAAATCGGCACATCCACACAGGTCAATTGTGGGCGTGCTAAAATCGCATACTTGGTGTTTTGGAATCCAGCCACCGAAATGTCTTCAGGAATTTTCACATGATTCGCTCGGGCCACATTCATAAATGAGACCGCAATCGAATCACGCACACCAATCAAACCATCGACTTTGTGATTTTTGAAGTATTCGTTAAAATGTTCCGTGTTAATCGAGACGCGCCCAGACGTGCGCATAATTTTAGGGGTCAATCCCGCTTCTTCAATCGCCCGTAAATAGCCTGACTCTTTAAGATCGTTGACCATATACTTGCGGACCGTGGACACCATAAAGATGTTTTTACGGCCTTCCTCGATGAGGCGCTTCGTAATTTCATACCCTGCTTTTTCATAATCAATTGAGACCGATGGAATGTCATCGTGATCTGGATACATGGTGTTCGTTAAGACCACAGGAATGCCATAATCGTCTTTGATTTTTTGTAAGAAGCGATATTGTTCAGGGGTCACTTCATCGTTCAAATATAAAATACCGTCGACTTGGGCTGCGACGATTTCTTTTAAGAGATCTTCTTCGCTGATGTCTTCGGAGTCTAAAATGTGTAACAAGATTTGATACTTGTATACCCGTGCAATGTCCGCAATCCCATTCATCATTTCCGCAATCGACGCGCGCGACATATCAGGGACAATGACCGCCACCGTGGTGGATTTACGGCTTGCTAACCCTTTCGCAAACGCGTTTGGCTTATACCCTAAATCTTCAATGACTTTAAGCACACGTTCCCGTGTCTCTGGTTTTACTTTTTCTGGATTGTTGATGGCTCTTGAGACGGTCGCAAGTGAAACTCGCGCTCGTGCTGCCACTTCGTAAATCGTTACTTTACTCATCCAAATCACCTGCCTTCTCGAAGACTATTATAGCACTTAATGAAAATGTTTTCAAAGGATTTTACAATTATTTTTTGGCTTGTTAATGCCTGTGATAGCGCTCTCACGAAGCTAGAAAAAAAAGCCCAAAATGGGCTTTCTTAGCGACGCTCTTTAATCCGTGATTGTTTGGCAGATAATCCACGAATGTAGTGCAACTTGGCGCGACGTACTTTACCACGACGGCTCACCGTAATCGAATCAATCGATGGGGAGTGAAGCGGGAAGGTACGTTCGATGCCGACACCATAAGAAATTTTACGAACGGTAAAGGTTTCACTGACGCCGCCACCTTGTTTTTTGATGACGAGCCCTTCAAAAATCTGAATCCGTTCACGGTTTCCTTCTTTGATGCGGACCGCAACTTTTACGTTGTCACCGGCACGAAATTCGGGAACGTCTTGACGAAGATGTGACTCAGTCACACTTTGCAACAATTGTTGAGACATATGATCCCTCCTAAGAAATTGTGTCTTCACCGGTTCATGAACCTACGTCAGCGGAACTGGTTGTTTTTTGCAGCGATAAGGATTATAGCACACACCTCGTGAGAAGGCAAGGTTTATCGCTGTTTTTTTTCTCGTTTCACGAGTAAATCGGGGCGTCTTTGACGGGTTCTTTTAAGCTGTTGATCCAGCCGCCACAAACGGATGTTTTCATGATGACCTGAGCGTAAAATCTCCGGCACTTCATGCCCTTCAAAGACCATCGGTTTAGTGTAGTGTGGGTATTCTAATAAATCGTCTTCAAACGACTCTTCTTCGGTACTGGCGTCATTGTGTAAAATGCCTTCATGAAGACGAACCACCGATTCAATGACGACAAGCGCAGCGGCTTCCCCACCCGTTAAAATATAATCGCCAATGGAGATCTCCTCGTCTATATAATGGGTGATACGTTCATCAAAACCCTCATAATGACCACAAATTAAGATCAAATGATCGTGCGCTTTTAAGCGTTTAGCGACCGTTTGTTGATAGACCGTCCCACTGGGTGTGAGTAAAATTTTATAGGCGTTTTCATGCCCTTCAATCGCCCGAATGGCTCTCACAATCGGTTCGACTTGCAACACCATCCCCGCGCCCCCACCATACGGTGTGTCGTCCACTTTTTGATGTTTATCCAGCGAATAATCACGAAAATTATGGACGCGAATAAGGCATTTGCCTTCAAACTGAGCACGGCCTAAAATGGATTCTTGGACAAAGCTCTCAATCATGTTAGGAAATAGGGTTAAAACATCGATCGTTACCATAAACCCTCCCAAGCAATGAGAGTAAGGGTTCCTTTTTCTAAATCCACCTGATCGACAAACGCTTTTGAAAAAGGAATTAAGAGTGTTTTGTCGTCTGGACGATTCAGTCTTAACATCGGGCCTTGGGGATAATCCTCCACCCTGATCACTCTCCCAATGAAGACGCCTTCATGAAAGGCTTCTAAGCCTTCGAGTTGATTAAAATAGTAGGCATCTTCTTCGAGCGCTTGACGCGCACTAGACGCAATGTTTAAGGTGATCCCTCTGAGTGTTTCCGCTTGATCACGCGTCGTGACTTCTTTTAAAGTTAATAAGTCTAGCGGCAAAGCTTCCTTAAAGGTAGCGACGGTGGCGGTTTTTAACGTCGGGTGCCCTTCAAGGGTTAAGACTGCCCCCTCATAAAAGCGCTCGACTTTAAAGTCAGAATCCGATTTGATTTTTAAGGCGCCTTTAACGCCGTGAGGTTTGACAATGACGCCAATGGTAATGTTTGCCATAAAGGTCCCTCCTTGAAGTTTGATTGAGCGAATAAAAAAGCTGCCTAAGCAGCTTAAAAAGCATCGATTTGGATCGATATTTTCTTATTTTGACGGGATGCTGAAGCGTAGGCGATGGTCCGAATGGCGTTGGCGATACGGCCATTTTTGCCGATCACACGTCCCAAATCATCTTCATGCACCAGCACTTGAACCGTCACAAGTTGCTCGTCTTCGCTGAGCACTTTGACTTCGATGTCGTTTGGATGAACGACCAAAGGCTCAATTAAATGTTGAATAAGCGATTCATAGTTTGCTGCCATCAAGCATCACCCTTTACGCTTTATTTTTCTGACGAAATGTGGCTATGATTCCTTTTTTGCTTAGTAAGTTTTTCACAGTGTCGGTCGGTAAGGCGCCTTTTTCTAACCAAGCGAGTGCTTTGCTTTCATCCAACTCTAATTTAATTGGATTTTCTCTTGGGTCATAAAGCCCAATCACTTCTAAGTAACGACCGTCACGTTTCGCACGAGAATCCGATGCCACGATACGATACACGGGACGTTTGGTCGAACCAAAACGTTGTAAACGTAATTTAACTGCCATGTTTATGCCTCCTATAAAGTAAATTCCTGTGTGAGTATAGCACAAGCTTTTATAGGTGTCAAGCTTTTTTACTTAACAGAGAAATCGATCGCGTAGACGCTTTGATCGAGATAAGATTGATCGACGTATTTAATGTTTCTAAGCGCTTTAAGTGATTTCATGGTTTTATCGACGTCTTCTTTATTGACGTATAAAATCGCGTACTTACGTTTTTTATGATAATAGACCATATGGCCATGTTTTTTGATGTCTTTAAGACTTTTGACGTTTCTAAAGTAAACGATCAAGGATTGACGTTCCGTCATGAAGATGCCTCCCATAATGACCTTAAAATCGGTGTGGTTTTGATGTTTTTTGAAATGGTGTGTGCGATGGTTTTACTGATGGAAGCCAACTCAGCTTCTAGACGTCGGTGCGCCTTTAAATAGTCACCTACCCGAGCGTCTTGAAAGACTAACTCTTTGACCTCGATGTACGCTTTTTTAGCCACGGCTAAATCTGGATGATGTTGTCCGTATTGTTTGCAGGCTAGATAACGTGCTTGAGTCTCTTTTAAACTTGCGAGCAAGGGCGTTAAATCATGGGCGTCATGAAGTGTTTTGTGAGCCTTCATGAAGGCTTTAAACCAACGTGTTTCTTGAATTTCATCAATGAGTTCATACGTCTTTTCGACGATTTCTTGTCGCATCTAACATCACCTTCAAACATTATAGCATAGCGGCCCATGATTCGCTAGTCGTTGATTGACTTTCACCGTACTTTAACACTATAATAAAGGGGACTTACATCGATAGAAATGAGGCTTTTTTTATGAAGATTTTTTCACCACGCCGTTGGCTTGGCATGGTTGGGTTAATAGTATTTCTTTTAACGGTGTTTGAACCAACACCCCTATTAGCGTCAGATGAAACCTCAGACGCCCCAACGATTGTTTATTTTTACGAAGCGTTATGTGAAGGCTGTCAAGAGCTCGATCGCTTAGGTGTGGTAGAAACACTTGAAGCCGCCGGCATTACCGTCATCATTAAAGATTTAGCGTTCACAGACGCTTTAGAGCGTTTTGCGGCCTACAACGATTTCTTCCGCGTCCCCAGCCGACTTCGTTCAACCCCCATCATGTTTGCGGGTGAACAGTATTTTAGTGGCGCCAATACCATTCATCAAGCGGTCCTCTCAGGCGAACTGATCACAGCTGCGAATGAACCGCTGCTTGATGTCCCGGATGAGTTTTTAAACCTGACGGGGTTTGCGGGTTTGGTGCGTGTTGTCATCGCTGGTTTGATTGATTCGGTGAATCCGTGTGCGATTGCGATGCTTTTGATGTTCATCTCGCTGGTAGGTGTCTTAAAAGATCGTAAGATGTTGATCATTATTAGTGCGTCTTATATCAGTGCGATTTTTGTGACCTACTTTTTGATTGGGCTTTTCTTCTTGGGCTTGATGCGTCAATATGCGACACAGATCAACGCCATCTCAACAGGTTTATACATAGGCTTTGCGGTCCTTTGTTTATTTTTAGCTGTGATTACCTTTTATGATTTTTGGGTGACGCGCAATCAAGACTATGGGAAAGTGAAAAATCAACTTCCTAAAGTTATCCAACGGTTTAATAAACGTTTTATGAGTCGTTTTACACAAGTGATCACAGAAGAAGAACATTCGACGGTTAAAAAGTACACATACGCAGTGATCATTCCTCTATTCATTGGGATTGTGGTGGCCTTTACGGAAGCTGCCTGCACCGGGCAAGTGTACGGGCTTATCCTCTTATCGATTCGCACCGTACCCTCCGCCACAGGGTATCTATATTTACTCATCTTTAACCTTTTATTTGTCTCGCCCTTAATCATCATCGCCGGGGTGGCCGTCTATTCTAAAAACGTTGTGGGTATTTCCAATTTTGTCCGTGAAAAAATGCCCACCATTAAACTTGCGACTGCCATCTTCTTCGTCTTTATGATGTTTTATTTCCTTTTAGATGCGTTTAATATTTCAATCATTCGCATGATTATGGGGGTGTTTTAATGAACCGTAAAATCTTCATCGAACGCGATGGTGAGGTCGTTTTTAAAGGGAAACTGTTGAGTTTGCCGTTTAAAGAAAAAGCCATCATTGACAAAAGCATCGAACTTTTTGACGACGATGAACC
>SKKW01000133.1:0-7863 GCA_007123535.1 Candidatus Izemoplasma sp.
CCTTTTCCAGATCACTTGAGAGAGAAGCCTTACGTATCATTTGACATTAATTTTGTGAATGGACAAACAGTGTTAAATGGTGATGGATCTTCTACAAGACATTGGGGCAACATATTCGTGTTTATACGAACACCTGTCTCAAGTGGCTCTAGGACAGCCTATGATGCTGCTAGAGAGGTGTTAGACAAGATGGAAAGGAAGCGTATAGGAAGTATTGTCACACGTGCTGGCACTATTGACGACCTTTCCAGACCTAGAGAACAATTTGGAATGTTGGTGAGCATACCGTTTCACACAACATGCTGATTGTGCATTTGCAAATGCTTAACAATAAATGTAATTACATATAGAGGAAATAAATATGAGTTCTAGTAACTTAGTCAGCATCAAGTATGCTCCAGAGGCAGTTTACAACCAAGTACCTACGGCAGCAACTTGGAAAACTGTACGTTTTACTTCTGAAGGTTTAACATCTTCACACACTAACACCACCTCTCAAGAGATCCGTTCAGATCGCATGACAGCAGACTCTGTACGTGTATCTGCCGAAGTAATGGGAGACCTTGGGATCGAGTTGTCAGCACTCACCTTTGATGATTTCATTGCTGCTGCAATGGCAAATGATTGGGAAGTAGATGGTGCTGTATCTACACTTAAAATTGGTACAGACACACCATCTTTCAGTATTGAAAAACACTTTGAAGATATTAATAAATACTTCTCTTTCACAGGTTTACGTGTAGGTTCTCTAAACCTTAACGTGTCCTATGGTGAGATTTTAACAGGATCTATCTCTTTCATGGGGGCTGGTGCAGAAGCGTCTACTACAACTGTTGTCGGTACTGGTACTGTAGTTGATGCCACCACTACAGATGTACTTAACAGTGCTTCTGATATTTCTACCATTTCTATTGATGGATCACCCACTACAGTTTGTATTCAAAGTTTGTCACTCACTGTTGATAACTCTTTACGTACACGTACATGTATCGGCAAAGTGTATCCAACAGACTTGATATACGGTACTGCACAAGTGAATGGTACATTGGAATTATACTTCTCTGCTACAGCTTATGCAATGTATCAGAAAGTATTGAATAACTCTGATATCTCTTTTGGCTTTAAAGTGACTGATGGTGATTACGAGTATGAATTCACCATTCCACGCGCAAAATTGACTTCAGATGCACCTGTAGCTGGTGGACTTGATAGTGACGTAACAATGTCTTTTGAGTTTAACGGACTATTAGACAGTGTAACAGAAACTTCATTGTTGATTACCAAAACTGCTCTCTAATATTTAATAGAGATTACCAAGAGCCTCTACATCCGTGTAGGGGCTTTTTTATTTGTGTTAAGTGTTGACACGTAATTGTAAGGTGTGTTATAAATCTCTTTTAATTAATTAGGAGGGTTTATGGAATTAAGAAAACGTAATAAATTGATACAAGGTGTTGGTGTTAATGATGCTGATTACAATGTTTATGAATATGAGACAATAGGTGGTAAGAAGAAGATTGTATGGAGGTGCAAGTTTTATCAAACTTGGAAGAACATGTTAGAAAGGTGTTACTCTAATAACTTTCAATCTAAAAACCCGACTTATAAAGGATGTTCAACGTGCGATGATTGGTTGATTTTCAGTAAGTTTAGAACTTGGATGGAAAGTCAGGATTGGGAAGGTAAACAGCTTGATAAGGATTTATTAGTTGAAGGTAATAAGGTCTATTCGCCTGATGATTGTATTTTTGTACACCCTACAGTAAACAAGTTTACTACTGATCATGGTAATGCTAGGGGTGAATATATGATTGGTGTTTATTGGAGTAAGAACGCTGGAAAATTTATGTCACAATGCTGCAACCCTTTCAATGGCAAACAAGAACATTTAGGATACTTCACAAACGAACTAGAAGCACACCTAGCATGGAAAACTCGTAAACAGGGACACGCTTGTATGTTAGCAGATAGTGAATTTGTCACAGATCCAAGATTAGCAGAAGCATTGCGTACAAGATACCTATAGTATTCATATGATATATATGTTGACAACATAACATAATACCGATAACATCATTTACAATGAGTTGGAGAATAACTAATTCCAACAAGATTTGACAATCCTTTTAAGGTTTTCCTGTTGCTTATTAGGGTTGTCATTTAATATTAACAGGAACAGGAAGGAGAAATATAACATGGCATTTGTAATTGGCAAATTTGATGAAAATAAAAAGGAAGAAGGTATCTGGACTCAGTACGGTGGTAGCGATTTCCTAATCGGTTATACAGGAACGAAGTTTACCAAGACTTTAAATCGTCTTCGCAAACCCCATGAAAAAGCTATTCAACGTAATACGGTAGACCCTGACACACTATCAGGTTTATATCAACGAGCCATTGCTGAAACCGTTTTACTGGATTGGAAAAACGTACAAGACTTTGAAGGGGCTGACGTTCCATATTCTAAAGAAATGGCTATTGAAGCCCTGAAGAGCGATCCAGACTTCTTCTCATTCGTTACTGAATTCTCAACAGAAATCACAAACTTTGAGAAAGAGGCTAAAGAAGCCAAAGTAAAAAAATCGTAAATTGCCTAATATGGTCTTTAAAATACGCAGGTAAACTTGACTTCTATGAGAAGATTGAAGAGTCTACTGGACAAACTCCAGAAGCCCTTCTAACTAAACCTGATTATGATTTAATAGATCAATATTACATGGAGACATTCTTTAAATTATCTTCTTCAAGACCTTCTGGAATGTCTCTAGGCAGTATACCAATATCTGAAATATGTTCTTATGCTACATTCTTAGGACACATAGAAGAAACTCTGGAAGACTTTGTAGACATTATATTAAGTATGGATAGTGCCTTTTTAGAGCACCATAATCAAGAGTCTCAAAAGAAATCCACACAACCTAAAAAGAAATAATTACAAAGCCTATTAACAATATTACCAATTATCTCGGTGGTGTTGTTAGTAGGCTTTTTTATTGCTTCAAAAATAATTGTGTACAAATAGATATTATCCATTAACATTGTATCTAACAATTAACAATCTGTATAGACAAAATATACATTTATATTGGTAAGGACGCTTACTAATATTCCCTCACAAGCGCAAAGAGGATATAGAAAAATGAGTGAGAAGGTATTAAGACTCAAAATAGACAGTAGTGGTGCTAAACAAGGTGGTGATGCTGTTAAGAAGCAGTTATCAGATATTCACAATAAAGCCACAGGTGTTATTAAACAATTTGAAAACCTGAATAATATTATCAAGAGACAAGAAGCTGCCTTTAATAAATTGGCATCTATCAATGTTCCTTTTGAGAAAATAGCAAGTGCTGCTAGTCGTACTGAAAAAGAAATGGTTAAAGTGGGCACTTCCACTAAAGCTGCAACAGACCATTTAGACAAACAAGCATCTGCTAATGATGCTGTTACCAAAGCACTGTCGCGTTTAAATTCAGAAATGGTCAGGTTAAAGGCTGCTCAAGATAATCAAGTGAAAGCTCTACAAGGTAAAGTGAATGTAGAGAAGATGTCTGTGGGCGCGATTAACGACATGACTAAAGCTGAGATGGAAAACTACGAAGCAGTTCGTAGAAGTCAGCTAGAAAAGAAAGCAGCACTGAAAGCGATTGACGATAAAATTAAAGCTGAATTAAAGGGCGTATCTGTTACAACAGATCAAACTAAGAGTTTAGAAGATTTAGAGAAAGTTGAGAAACAAGCGGTAGAGACTAAGAAGAAACTTACCACAGAAGAGAAACTTCGTGAACAGTTGTTATTACGTCAAGAGAAAGCATTAGCTCTTGTAGCTGCTGCCGAGAATGGTACTCTTGAGGCCACATTACGTGCTGAAGCTGCTGCTAAGAAATCTAAAGAAGCTATCCTAAATAAGGATGAATCGTTAAAGAAATTACATGGATCTTCCTTAGCCACTAAAGCAGACTTAGAAGATCTCCAGAAAGGTTTCCAAAACACTGCTAAGGCTGTTGTGTTAGCACTAGGCCCATTATCAGGTGTTGCTGCTAGGGTGACAGCATTCAGTTCATTGGTGAGATCTAACACAGGTAGTATTGCACTATTTGTGGGTGGATTAACAGCATTAGCTGTAGCAATGAGTAATATTATAACACTTGGTAATGCGTTTGAAAGGCAAATGTTGATATTTAATGCAACATTGAAGTCCACACAAAGAGAAGGTGAAGCTACAGCACAATCCCTTAATGCTATTGCTGAAGGTTTTGAATCAGCTACACTAGCTTCTTTAGAGTCTGCTCGCAGTGCTGTTGGTATCCTTATGACTTTTGAAGGACTAGCAGTGGATATGTTTGAGGGTATCCTATTTGCTGCTCAGGGTCTTTCAGAGGTATTTGGTGGTGCATTAGAGCAGAATGCTAGATTGTTGGCAAGGGCTTTAGAAGAACCTGCTAGAAACCTTGATAGTCTCCGTAGGATTGGTGTACAGTTCTCTGATGAACAGCGTGAAATGATACGTGTATTTGAAGCTGCTGGTATGAGAGCTGAAGCACAAGCAATCATTTGGGAACGTATTGGTGTATTCCAAACTGTAGCGAAAGATGCTGCTCAGGGATTGGCAGGTGCTATGGACTCACTTGGCAGTAATGTACAGAAGACTTATGAATCTATCTCACAAAGAATAGAAACATCTGAACATCTTGCAAAAGCTATTAACAGTGCTGCATTCGCTGTATCTGGATTAGGTGATAACACAGAACTATTAGCTCCATTGTTGAAACTCGTTGACGGATTAGTTAAATCTTTCGCAAACACTGTAGAGTTCTTAGCTAATAATTTAGATGTTGTTACAGGTATCACTCTTGCTTTTGCTGCCGCAATAGGTGTTAAAGCTGTTGCAGGATTGGCTGTATTCGCATCTAGTACACTTGCTACAGCAACAGGTATTCAGTCTTTATCCCTTGCTACAAATACGCTCGTCACAAGATTAGTGGCTTTGTCATTTTGGTTCACGGCTCTAGTAGCAGCAGGATATTCGATTTATAAGATATTCTTTGATAATACAAAACAGGTAGAGAATTACAATAAAGCACTAGAGGTTAGTAATCGCACTGCCGACAACTCACAAAAGATTCAAGATGTCTTAGCGAATAAATACAAACTAACTGGTGAAGAACTAGCCAAGCAGCTTGAGATTTTAAAAGCTGGATTTGAGCTTGATCGCAGACAAGTAGGTAGGGGTTTATTAGATCAATTAGAAGCTGTCGATAAGGTTGTAGAGAGAACCAATAGACAATTCCATCACCTAGAGACAGGGTTCGGTAGTGCTTCTGAAGGCATGATTGCCCTTGCTGGTGTTGGTGTCACTACAAAGCAAGTATTTGACAATATCAGAGAAGCAGTAACAACTAATACCAAGATTGCTATAGATGATATACAGGCTTTAGAAATAGCATTAAACAGGTATGGTGATAACTTACCGAAAGATCAGTTAGAAGCTATACGTGCTATACTTAATTTTGCTAATTCCCATAACATTTTAACAGATGATATTGAAGAAACTACAGATGCCTTAGTGGTATTCCAAGCAACTGCTCAAATGACTGGTCAGAGTGTCACAGGTAGTTTTAAAACAATTACAGATGCTTTCGATGGTGTAATTGAAAACACTGACGTAGCAACTAACATGCTTACACAAATGCAGCAAGGAAGTGTAGCTCAAGCAAATGCTGCTGAGATCGCTGTACGTCAATTCTCTGCTGTACAAGCGGCTATATTAAAGTCTATAGAAGTTAATGGTTATGCTACAGCAGAACAGAAACGTGCTTTAGACTTAATAGCTTTAGAACGTAATAAGATGATTTATCAGCTTGAGAATATTGTCGAGTTACAACGTGAAATGGCTACAGAAAGTGCTCGTAATAATGCAGAAGAACTTTTACGCATTATGCAATTACGTACAGCAACAGAAAGTCATAGAGAAGAATTGGAACGTACATTTGCTACGCAAGATAAAGCACAAGGGTTGATTGATTCTTGGATAAATGTATCTAATGGAATCGAAGGTGCTCAGGATAATATCACTGCATTTGCTCAATCTTTATTAAATAGTGTTGATCCTGCTGTTAATGCTGACATACATCAATTAGCTACTCAACTTCTAATTCTAGGTCAGGGATTTAATGACTCTGCTGAAAGTGCTGAAGAACTACACAAAGTATTAATACAGTTGTTAAATTCTGTAGGTGAAGCCCCTACAGCAACTAGAACAGCTAGTAAAGCCACTACAGATTGGGCTAAAGAATTAGACAATCTCAAGAAGTCTTTAGACCCTATTTACGCTGCTGAACAAGAACGTACTAAGCAATTAGAAATAATTGCTAAAGGCACTAAAGATGTAGCTTTACAAACACGTTTACGTGCTGCTATTGAAGACAAGGCTTATAAAGATATTAAGAAGTCTCTTGATCCTTTATATGCTGCTCAACAAGATTATGCAGACCTTGTTAATAATATTATTGCGAATGTTTCTAATCACGCTAAACAACAAGAATTACTAACAAGAGCTTATGACAATTTCCAGAAAACATTAGTAACATCCGAGAAGTTGTTGAAAGAACGACTTGGTAATATGGATGAAGAAATTAAGAAGTTGGGCATGACTTCTCGTGAATTAGCAATATACACAACGGAGCAAGAGTTTAGAAATGCCGCTTTAGAAGCTGGTATAAAACTTGAACAGCGTGATATTGATTTACTTCGAGAGAAAGCTACACAGTTGTATGACACTGCGGAAGCTGTTCGTTTATACGAAGAATCTCAAGAAGATCTCAAGAAGTTGTCTGAAAGCATTGCTGACACCTTTATAGATGGATTTGAAGCTGCTATGAAAGGTGGTGAAGACCTGAAGAAGTGGTTTGGTAATCTACTTAGAAGTTTAGCTTTACAAGCATTACGTAATCAGATCATTATTCCTATTGTTGGCGAAATGATGGGCGTTAATGGATCACTACAAGGAAGTATTCTAGGTGGTGGTGGAATGGGTTCGCTAGGCAGTATTGCACAAGCTGGTAGTGGTATTATGAACTTTATTAGAGGTGGTGGTCAATCATCCACACTTGGTAATCTGGCTAATGATTTTGTACTATCTGGCATGGGACAATCGCTAGGTTTATCGAATGTTGTACAAGGCACTGGTGGTTACGTCATGCCAACTGCTGCTGGAAACTTCCTGCAAGAAGGTGTTGCTAATTCTCCGTGGGGGATGGCAGGTAGTATGGTGGCAGGTATGCTTGGTGGTCGAGGTACTGGAAATATGATTGTTGATACCATTGCCAGTACAGCAGGGAGTGTTATTGGTGGTGCTATCGGTGGCCCTATCGGTGCTGCTTTAGGTGGTGCTCTAGGAAGTTCTTTGGGATCTATCTTTGGTGGTAGGGTGAGTACAAGGGATACTGGTATCCAATTAGGAGCTACTGGTGAAAACATCGGTGGTAACACTTACCAAGATATGAGAAGGAGTGGTGGTTGGTTTAGAAGTAGTAGACGATGGACAGAAACATCGGGTTTACCTAGTGATGTTCAGTCATCTTTACAAGAGTCCTATTCAATGGCTTTTGGAGCTGTAGAAGCAGCACTGGAGGTCTTAGATATACAAGAGAAATCACTTAATAGTTTTAGAGTGGGAATGACACGCATATCCACTAAAGGGAAATCCTCCGAAGAAATTGAAAAGGCTGTTAATGACTGGATGACTAATACCCTAAATTCACTTGTCAGTCATGCTGCTGGTGATATTAGTAGGTATGCTAAAGCTGGTGAAAATGGCGTAGAAACTTTAGCTAGGTTAGCGGATTCTTTAATGACTGTTAATCA
>SKKW01000154.1:0-7740 GCA_007123535.1 Candidatus Izemoplasma sp.
CATCGCATAGACAAGAGCAACATCTAAATAACTTGGTTGATGGGTTAAATATGCAATCAAGACAATCATCGCCGTGACTTTTGAAGCGATGACTTGCAAGCCGACTAAGCGATCGGCGACACTAGGGCCTTTAACGACACGATACAAACTGATAAACTGTAAGGCCATTAAAAAGAGCAACCCTCCCATTAACATCGTATTCATACACCATCCCGCCTTTCTAAGGCTCGATAAGCCGCTTCCACTGGATGGTCTAAGATCGCCTTCGCAGCTTCATCGGTTAAACAATGAATCAACAAAGATTCTTCATCACATAACACCGTCAAAGTTCCTGGCGTTAAGGTGATGCCGTTCGCATACATCACTTGATGGAACGGGTCTTTTAGGGTCTGAGGTTTTTTAACAAACTGTGGCTGTAACTTCATCTTCGGTGATAACAACAGTTTCGCTAAAGCTACATTAGCAACCACTAAGTCTTTCATGAACGTGATGATAATCACGCCCCAATAACGTAGGGTCTTAAATGAAAACACCACCGGAATAGGATCGTCTTTTCGGACATAAAGCACCAACAAAAACGACACCCCTGCGCCCACGACGACCGTGTCTAAACGAAGGGTCCCAGCAATCATCAGCCAAACACTTAAAAAGATTAACCAAAGCATAAACGTTTTTCGTAACATCGTATCATCCTCTTTCACTTGTATGATACATTTGAAGGCTCATAGAGACAACCCACCAAATCTCATTGAACCAGAAAAAGCCCCGAAAACGTGAGTTTTCGGGGCTTATTTAGATTAATTCTAATCTTAGTAGATGTCTAAAATACGTAAACTGTTGGTCGCGGTCCCAAGCGGGAACCCACCGGTCACAATCGCCCGGTCACCAGCTTTGACAAAACCGTCTTTTTTGACCAGTTCAAGCGAACTTAAAATCAGCGCTTCGGTATCTGTGCCGAGTTCCACAACTTTTGGGAAAACCGCATGATTGAGCATCAAGGAGCGTGCTTTACGTTCATCTGGAACGAGCGCTAAAATCGTCGTATTAGGACGGTTTTTAGACAACAATCGTGCGGTGTTACCACTGATGGTCGGCGCAATCACGATTTCGGCTTGACCTTGTAACACCGCATAGGCGACGCTTAAGGCCACGTTTGAAGCGATGTCTTTTTGATGTTCATCACGGACAATGAACTGTTCACGGTTGATCTCACGTTCTAAACGGCGTCCAATGCGATGCATCACATTGACTGTTTCAATCGGATACTTCCCAATCGCACTTTCACCCGATAACATGACCGCATCGGTGCCATCTAAAATCGCATTCGCGACGTCGCTGACTTCTGCCCGCGTCGGTCTTGGATGTTCTTGCATGCTTTCTAACATTTGCGTCGCCGTGATGGTGATTTTCCCTGCACGATGCGCTTTTTTGATGATCATCTTTTGAATCACTGGGACTTCTTCGGCGTCCACTTCAACCCCTAAATCACCACGGGCAATCATCACGCCATCGGCCACATCGATGATTTCATCGATGTTGTCCACACCTTCACGGTTTTCAATTTTTGCGATGATTTGAATGTTCGTGTTTTCGCATTCATCTAAAATGGCTTTGATTGCTAAAACGTCGTCTTTACGACGGACAAAACTAGCCGCCAAATAATCGACATCGTTCACACAAGCCCAGCGGATATCTGCGATGTCTTTTTCGGATAAATACTCTAAGTTTAACACCATGCCTGGCACATTGATGCCGCGGCGGTCGCGAATCCGGTGCGTGTTGTAAGAGATCGTATGAATGATTTGTTTTTCTTTATCCACCGATTCGACTTTTAGCGATAAATACCCATCGTCTACGACAATGACGCCATCGACGTGCACATCGTTGATGAGATTGGGATAGGTCACACTAAACTGATCGTTGTTGCCAACGATTTCGTTCATATGGATGGCCACTTTTTGACCCACATGAATGTGCGCTTGCCCACCTTCAAAAGTGTGCGTACGGATTTCTGGGCCACGGGTATCGACGAGGGCCGCCACCGTGGTGCCAAGTTCTTTGTTGAGTGTTCTTAAGGTGTCTAAACGGGCTTTGTGTTCGTCGTGTGTGGAATGCGAAAAGTTAAGACGCATCGCGTCCATGCCCGCTTCAATGAGCGCTTGCATCATGTCTTTACTTTCGGTCGCAGGACCGATGGTACAGACAATTTTCGTTTGATTATACGCTACCATGATTCAGCTCCTTTTCTCACGGAGTCGCCCAGCGAATCCGTATCGTTTATTCGGTATAGGTTTGACCATCTCTAAGGCTTCTTCAATCGGGTAATGCATAATCTCCATCCCTTTAAGCCCGATCACCTGTCCACCGATGCCTTGATCTAATAAAGCCACCGCGTGTTCACCCATTTCAATGGCCATCACACGGTCAAACGCCACAGGGCTTCCCCCGCGCTGTATGTGCCCTAGTACGGTGGCACGCGCTTCATAAGGGGTGTTGGCCGCAATCTTTTGTGCCAAACTATGCACATCGGTCATCTTTTCGGTCACGACCACAATCGCGTGTCGTTTTTTGCGATCGTAAGCCGCATTAAGCTCTTGTATAATGCGTGCTTCATCGTACCCTGTTTCAGGGGTTATGATGAACTCACTGCCCACCGCAATCCCCGCATAGAGGGCTAAATCGCCACAATGACGGCCCATCAGTTCGACCACACTACAACGGTGATGCGAGTAAGAGGTGTCTCTTAAACGATCAATCGCTTCCATCGCGGTCTCAAGGGCGGTGTAAAAGCCGATGGTATATTCCGTTGAATCGATGTCGTTATCGATCGTGCCTGGCAGACCAATGGTTTTAATGCCTTGACGGTGCAGCGCTAACGCACCCCGATAAGACCCATCGCCACCGATCACAACCAGTCCCTCAATGCCGTGTTCTTTTAAAAGTTTCGCCGCATGCTCTTGCACGTCTGGTTCTTTAAACGCTTTATAACGGGCACTCCCTAAAATCGTCCCGCCGCGATTGATGATGCGTGAGACATGTTGACGGGTGAGTGGTTCTAATTTCCCTTCACAAAGGCCTCGGTAGCCTTCGTAAATTCCATACACTTCCATCCCGTAATGAAACCCGCTACGAACGACTGCGCGAATCGCGGCGTTCATGCCTGGGGCGTCACCACCAGATGTCATAATGGCTATCTTTTTCATATGTTCACCTCGTCGCTTATTATAACACATGGGCCATGGAACGCAGTCATGGCCAAATCACAAATCTTATAATCTAAAACGCTTTCTTAATGGTCTTTATCGACAACTTTTAAGCGTTCCACCACCACTTGAAGTTTCCCCCGGTTGCGCTCTAAGGACCCTTTGATAAGGGCCGTAAAAGGGGTCTTTAAGGGCGTTTCAAGGCGACCAAACGCTGTGGGAAATAAAATGCCTTCAAGCGCTCTAAACCGTCCTTCGAGTTGGAGGAAGGCCATCGGTTGACCTTGTTTTGTTTGTATCGTTCGTTCGCTTGAAACAAACACTAAGATGGTGAGCGGTTTTTTAGTCACCGTGTCTTCTAACTCATCCAAGGTGGTCACATCGGGATGGTTGAGCCAGTTTTGATGGAGCGTTAAAGGATGATAGGTGAGATTCAGCCCAAGCGCCGTTTTTTCCTTTTGCATGAGGGTCAAGGCATCGTATTCGTCATGGGGTGTCATCACAAACGTCGTCGATTCCAAGACAGCTTGATAGGTGAGGTAATGTTTGATGGCCTCGATGTTTTCTTTGAGTGTTTGTTGGGTTTCGCCAAACGCTTTGAGCGCGCCCGCATCGATGAGGGCCTCGAGTTGTTTTGTGGTCAAAAATGGCGCGCGTCTCATCAAATCAACAACATCACGAAAAGGTCCCTTAGCGCGTTCTGTTAAGAGATTTTGGACGGTCTCTTTGCCTAATCCACGGACCCCAATCAAGGGGTAAATGAGCGCATGATAGTTCCGCTCAAAGCGATCGGTGCTTTGATTGATGTCAGGGCCTTCGAGGGTGAGTTGATGTTGATACGCTTCTTGAATGTAGCGTTTCAGTGCGGTTTCATTGCCGAGTGCTTGCATCATCATCACACCTAAGAAGTCGGCGGGATGATGCGCTTTGATGTAGGCCATCCAATACGCCACCATCGCATACGCCACAGAGTGCGATTTATTAAACCCATAGTCCGCAAAGCGCACAATGTAATCATAAATTTTTTGGGCGAGCGCTTCGGAGCGTTTTTTCGCTTTGGCGTTGTTCACAAAACGGATGCGCTCATGCTCTAAGGTTTCACGGTCTTTTTTACTCACAGCCCGTCTTAATAGATCAGCGTCTTCGAGTTTATACCCTGCAAACACCGTCGCGATGGCCATGATTTGCTCTTGATAGAGTAAAATGCCTTGCGTGGAGGCTAAGATGTGATCAACTTGCGGTTCTAAAGGTGTGATGTCAGCCCCTTCATGACGACGTTTTAAGAACGTGTCAATGCTTTCCATCGGGCCTGGCCGATAAAGCGCTAAGACACTGACGATGTCTTCAAAAGAGGTCATTTTCATGCGTTTAACCAGACGTCTCATCCCGTCACTTTCAAGTTGAAAAATGCCGGTGGTGGAGCCCACTCTTAAATACTCAAACGTTTTTTTATCTTTTAGACTTAGACGGTAAAGATCGATCGGTTTCTTACGGTCTTGATTGATTTGTTTAAGCATCCGTTCAATCAGTGAAAGGTTTCTCAAGCCTAAAAAATCAATCTTTAAAAGGCCCAAGGCTTCACATTCTTTTTGTGGGGTTTGCGTCGCCATCATGTCATGTAAGCCAGGGGTTAAGGCGGTATAATGCGTCAGTGGTTGGGCCGATAAAATGACGCCAGCCGCATGGGTTGAGACATGGCGAGGCAACCCCTCTAGCCGCAGTGCGGTCGTTAACCATGTGTTGATCTCAGGAAGTTTAGTCATCCGATTACGGACGTCTTTATCTTGTTCAATCATCGCCTCGACTGTGTCGTAACGATCAATCAGTTGTGACATCTCTTCGACATAGCGGCTCTCAATGTTGAGTACGCGTGCCGTGTCCTTTAAAGCACTGCGCTTTAAAAACGTCCCAAACGTCGATAACAAGGCCACACGGTCGTGTCCGTACGTGTTTAACGCATAACGAATCATATGTTCACGTTGATCATCAGGAAAATCAATGTCAATATCAGGCATGGTTTGTCTGGCTTGATTTAAAAAACGCTCAAACAACAACCCATGTTCGATTGGATCGACATGCGTGATGCCTAAGGCGTATGCTACCAAGCTGCCTGGGGCTGAACCGCGTCCTGGGCCGACTAAGATCTTGGCTCGCCGCGCTTCTTTCATGAGGTCCCAAACCAATAAAAAATAATCCGTAAAGCCCAGCGTAATAATGACGTTAAGTTCCTTGTTAAGACGTGTTTGATATATTTTTTTATCTCCTTGGGAAATCGCTAAACGACGCTCTAAACCCTTATGTGCTAAGGCTTTTAGATAGACGTCTTTATTGACGTCTTTAGGCAACTTAACCGCAGGGAGTGTAGCTTTTGGAAAGGTTAACGTTAAATGATGCTTAAGGTAGAATTGTTTCAGTGCTTCACTGGGCGGCGTTTTATCTAAATGCGCCTCGACGTCCAATGGTTTAGACCCTAAAATTCGGCCTAAAGTCGCTGCGTAAGGGGCGTCTTCTTCACGCGCGTAACGCAGAGGTGTGAAGCCAAGTTGTGGCCGCTTATAAGCCTTGTACATCTCGCCTTCAGGCAAGATGAGATGTTTGAGTGCTAACCAAGGTTCTAAGACACTTCTCGCCTCAACGGTCGCATGCGCGAGTTGTTTTAAGCCCCCTTCATAAGGGACTAAAACCACGGTAAGGTGGTGCTCATGCGCTTTGATGTCTTCTAAAGTGAGGCGTGTTTTATTGGCTTGGTTGGTCGCGAGTGTGATTAGGGCTTCGAAGCCTTTGTGCTGACGGGCAAAAAGGAGCGCCGTGATGGGCTCCTTAAAGACACTTTCAACCAATACTTCAAGCCCCATAACCACAGGCATCTGGCGTGCTAAGGCTTTTTGATAAAAAGCAATTGCACCATGCAAGTTACGGTCAACTAAGATGGCCGGCATCTGATTCGCTTGTTGGAGATCTAACAACGCATCGAGCGTCAATAAAGCACCATTAAAACTATAAGCACTTTGGCAATGAAGAACAGTCATCTCGCCACCTCGCTTATATTATAGCACAGACCTTAGGTGCTTTTGCGGCGCTTATCGATAAGATGTTTCGCAATAAAATAAAGACCACAACACACCGAGGAGGACCATAAAATAATCTCCCCCACAACCCATGGATCAAGCTTAGAAGGTGGCTCTAACTCAAGCACAAAGGCGTGCGTTTCTTCATAGCCACCTACACCATACACACGAAGCACGTATTGGCCGCTTTCGGTTACCTCATAAGGCGATTCAATGTAGGTGTTGTTTAAATACCCTTCCCCTTGAAAGGCAATCGTACGCGGGGTGTCGTAACGCTGCTTATCCATCACCCCTTGAACGTTCGCACTGAGCGTAAAAGGAACCTCATAAAGATAATTAGGGCCCTCAAAACGTAAAACATGGCGGCCTGGTTGATCAATGCGTTGGCCTGGATAATAAAGGTCATCGTTCAGCATCGCCATGCCTGCGGTGTAATCAATGCTTAACGGTTCTTTATACATTCCGTGTGCTTTAACGCCTTCTAAGGTTGGATGTAACGTAAAGTTAAACTGAGCGCCTTCAAAGTCGACCTCATAGTGCCCCGGTTGATCAAAGGTGATCGGGTGACGATAACGAAAGCCGTTGACGTAAAGTGTTCCGACAAATTGTAGCGTCACTTCCCCGATACCCACCCCGCCGGGCTCGATCCCGCGCAGTTGCCCACGCGTTAACAGGGTATGTGCGTCAAGCCATAAATAATGATACGCTTGATTGGGCTTCATATGAATCGCCAAGGACGACGCATGATCGACGATTTGAAAGATTTCTTCTTCAAACTCATACCGACTGACGATGACACCCTGTTCAAACCAATACAGCTTGTCGCTGGTGCGTTCTAATCCACTGCGTGGAACGTATGCTTGACCCTCGACATGAAGCACGATGGCGTCCCCACGTAAAAAGACGGCTTGAATTGCATCATCGCGAGATTCTTCCAAATAGACTTCTTCTAAGAGTATCCCTTGCGCAGACAGTCTCATAATAAAAATCTCGTAATAGCGTTCACTGTCCTGAATGAGACGTTCTCCAACTAAAATAAACCCCTCTTCGTTATCTAAGACTGTGTGCACCGAATAAGCTTTGGATGGGTCCCCAAATTGATGTAAAAAGGTATGGGCGCCCTGACCCTCTAGGGTGAGGGTATGACGGTGACGATGCACCACTAACCGTGTCCCAAGCGTTGGGTGGTCATACGTGTCAGTCACGCTCGCCGAGACTGGTGTGACTGTAAAAAAACAAAACAAACAAATGAGTAAAATGAATTTCATCGGTAGTACCTCCTCATCGTGATAATACCGATTTAGGGCTCGTTTACTCAGACCATAAAAAAAGATTTCCCGCAGGAAATCTTTTGTGTGTTAGATAAAACGAACGGTGTCGCGGGCGATCATCACTTCTTCATTGGTGGGGATGACCATCAGGGCGACGTGACTCTCTGGGGTTGAGATGATGCGTTCAACGCCTCGGAC
>SKKW01000072.1:0-7600 GCA_007123535.1 Candidatus Izemoplasma sp.
ATTAAAAGATCAACCTGTCCAAGAAATGGACAAGTTAGCGGTTAACTATTTATTTAAAACCAACGGAGGAAATGTTTATCACAGTGGTGATTCACATTACTCTAACTATTTCGCCAAACATGGCAACGAACATAAAATTGACGTGGCGTTTGGATCATTCGGGGACAACCCCCGTGGGATGACGGACAAAATCAATGCGTTTGACATTTTACGTATGGCTGAAAGCTTAAACACCGATGTCATCATTCCTATTCATCATGACATTTGGACAAACTTCATGGCAGATCCTAAAGAGATTTTAATGTTGTGGAACATGCGCAAAAACCGCATGAAGTATACCTTCACCCCATTCATTTGGGAAGTTGGCGGAAAGTTCATCTACCCTGACAACCGTTTAGATATTGAGTATCACCATCCAAGAGGCTTTGAAGATTGTTTTGCAATTGAGCCGGATTTACCGTTTAAATCGTTACTATAAAATAAAAAAAGAGAGGTCATAAACATGTTAAAAGTGTTAGCCGCTTGTGGGAATGGCATGGGTTCAAGCCAAATTATCAAAATGCGGATTGAGCAAGTCTTAAAACAGATGGGACTCGAATACAAAGTAGACCATGCGAGTATCGGAGAAGCCAAGGGTCAGGCCAAAAACTACGACTTAGTGCTTGTATCACAACAATTTGTTAAAGATTTCCCAGCGTCAAATGAAAAAACAAAAATCGTTGGATTAATCAACTTACTTAGTGCGCCAGAAATTAAAGAAAAAGTCAGCAAAGCACTCGGACTATAACACTATGAAGCGGTCTTTGACCGCTTCTTTCAAAAGGAGAACATAATGAAACCAAAACTACAAGTAGCCTTAGATAACACCTCTTTAGTGGACGCACTTGCGTCATTAAGACAGTACGATGAAGCCATTGATGTGATTGAAGTAGGAACGATTTTACATGTGGCTGAAGGCATCGAACCTGTCCGTGTATTAAGAGCCCTCTATCCTGAAAAAATCATTCTTGCCGATATTAAAGGCGCCGATGCAGGCTCCTTGTTAGCGAAACTTTGCTATGATGCGGGGGCCACTTGGATGACGGCCATTTGTTCAGCCGATGTCGCGACTATGATCGGCATGAAAAAAACGGGGCTTTCTTACGGTGACGATCGTGATGTACAAATTGAGCTTTATGGTGATTGGACCTTTGAACACGCCAAAGCATGGAAAGAAGCCGGCTTAGAACAAGTCGTTTATCATCGTTCAAGAGACGCGCAAGCCGCCGGTAAGGGTTGGGAACAAAGTGACCTCGACAAGATTCAACAACTGGCTGATATGGGCTTTAAAGTTACGATTACCGGTGGTCTGGATATTCCTGACTTAGTCCTTTTCAAAGACATTCCTGTCTATTGCATTATTGCCGGTAGAAGCATACGCGACGCCAAAAATCCATTAGAGGCGGCGAAGGCTTTTCAAGCTGAAATTTCACGTCTATGGACTTAAGAAAAAATCCTATAGGTCTTTATGAAAAAGCGCTACCGAATCGTCTAAATTGGGATGAAAAGTGTGCGTGTGCCAAAGCCGCAGGCTTTGATTTTATTGAGTTAAGTGTTGATGAGAGTGACGAACGATTGTCACGACTCGAGCTAAACGAGGCCTTTATTCAAGAAGTCTTAACGGCCTCAGCTAAACACCAAATCCCGATTCGCAGCATGTGCTTAAGCGCGCATCGACGCTTTCCTTTTGGCAGTGCCGATACAACGAAAAGAGCTCAAGCTTATACCATCATGTCACAAGCATTCAAGCTTGCAGAAGCGTTACATATTAAAAACATTCAACTCGCTGGGTATGATGTCTATTATGAAAGCTCAACGGAACACTCTAAAACCCAATTTCTAGCGGGTCTTAAAACAGTCTCCAAAGAAGCTGAAAGTCGTAACATCATGTTATCGCTTGAAGTCATGGATACCCCTTTTATGGGGACCATTGAACGGGCGATGACTTATGTTAATCAAGTAAACTCGCCATACTTGAAGGTTTACCCTGATTTAGGCAATTTAACGCAGTTTAGTGAAGCGCCGAGTCAAGAGCTTATTGACTATCAAGCTCACATCGTGGCCATTCATTTAAAAGATACAAAACCAAACGTCTTTAAAAAAGTCCCCTTTGGGAAAGGCACGGTTGATTTTAAGACGTTGTTTCAAACACTTACATCCATGAACTACCAGGGTCCTTGGTTGATTGAAATGTGGGCCGATAATGATCTTAATGAATCTAACGATGACTGCGTCGCACGCATTAAACAAGCTAAGGCGTGGCTTTACGAAAGGATGATATAGCATGTTGGAACACCTTAAGGACATTGTCTTTAGAGCCAACTTAGAACTCGTTAAACAAGGGCTAGTAATCTATACTTGGGGAAACGTATCTGCGTTCGACCAAGAGACTGGCTATGTTGTCATCAAACCGAGTGGTGTCGCTTATGAAACGATGCAAGCCGAAGATATGGTCGTCGTTGATTTGGAGGGGAACATCATCGAAGGAGACTACCGTCCCTCAAGCGATACTCCGACACACTGCTATTTATACAGGGTCTTTCCGCAACTGGGTAGTGTGGTTCATACGCATTCTTCTTGGGCGACAATGTTTGCTCAAGCGAAAAGAAGCATTCAACCTTATGGCACCACCCATGCAGACTACTTCTATGGTGAAATTCCCTGCACTAGACCATTACGTGATGACGAAATCGCTGAGGCGTATGAACATCATACAGGCTGTGTCATAGAAGAAACGTTTAAGCAGCTTCGTTTAGACCCTTTAACGGTTCCTAGCGTCCTGGTCAGTGAACATGGTCCTTTCAGTTTTGGGTCTTCACCTGAAACGGCAGTTCATAACGCTAAAGTTCTTGAAGAGGTCGCAAAAATGGCGTATCATACAGAAGTCTTAAACCCGAATATTAGATCGTTAAACCCAGCCTTACTAAACAAACATTACTTAAGAAAACATGGTAAAAACGCATACTACGGACAAAAATAGAAAGTAGGTCTTATCATGAAAAGCGAAACGGATATTTTAGTAGAAGTCGCTGTGATGTATTATTTAGAGGGAAAAACTCAGGCTCAGATTTCTAAAGAACTGTATATGTCACGCCCTAAAATTTCACGGTTGTTACAAAAAGCGCGGGATCATCACATTGTTGACATTAAAATCAATTACGATTCAGATGCTTTCTTACGCTTAAAACGAGCCTTTACACATCGCTTTAATGTCGAGAATGTCGTCGTGGTCAAAACGTTAAAAAGTGAAAATGATACCATCACTGAATTAGGTAAAGCGGCCGCGAGCGAACTCAAATACCATCTTAAAAATGATATGATCATTGGGATGTCATGGGGCCGCACGGTTAAACGTATGGTCGATGCTTTTAAGCCTAAACCCTTCAAAAACATCTCTGTGGTGGAACTTTTTGGCGCGGTCAACTATCGCGATGAGCGTCCCGAAATGATGAGTATTGGGTATGATTTTTCACATAAAGTGAGTGGCACCTTCTTCCCGTTGCCGGCGCCTGTTTACATTCATAACGAAAACGTTAGAAACGAACTCATCAAATCACCGATGATTCGTGAAACACTCGCGAAAGCGGATCAATGCGACCTTATCGTAACGAGTATGGGTGTCGTCAACTCACGTTTACCGCAAAAAATATGGGATACCTACGTCGATGAAGATGTGCAAAAGACCATTAAAGAAGCGGGTGGTGTTGGTTATTTGTTGGCTCGCTTTTTCAACAGTGAAGGTCAATTTATTGAACATAAAATTAACGATAACGTCATCGGTATCCAAGTAGAAAGCATTCGCCGAAACAAATTGTTTTTAGTCGCTGGCGGCACCTCAAAATATAAAGCGCTTTACGGATTTTTAAAAGCGGGTTACGTTCATACGCTCGTGTGTGATGATGTCACAATGAAAAAGATTCTATCATACGATCAACATCTTAAAGGAGAATAGGAGAGTTTAAATGCAAACAAGACAATACACTGTGGTTGATGAGGCGGGCCTTCATGCACGCCCAGCTTCGCTGCTCGTCCGCGAAGCGTCCAAACACGACGCCCCCATCTACATTGAATATCAAGGCAAGAAACACACCTTAAAATCGATTATGATTGTCATGTCTTTAGGCATTGCTCATGAAAAGACATTTTCACTGAGTGTGGAAGACGACGATGCGAACACCATTTTAGATGCGCTCGAAGCCGTCTTAAAAGAACATAAAATTGTTTAATAAAAAAAATCGCCTAAGCGATTTTTTTTATGACCAAATTTGGTGAAACACATTAATTAACTCATCCACTTCCGCGTTTGTGAAAATTAAAGATGGTAATAACCGAATGACGGTCTTTGAGGTGACATTCAGTAAGACACCTAAAGCTTGCGCTTGAGCTCTGACCGGAATCGCATCCTCATAAAGCTCTAAGCCTAACATAAAGCCTCGTCCGCGTAAGTCTTTAATGTAATGAGGATAGGTTTTCCATAACCGTGTGAGCCTTTCTTGTAAATAACTCATGGTTTCACATAAATGATGTTGAAAGGTAGAGTCTAAGACCGTGTCCATGACCGCATGGCCGAGAGCACACGCCAGTGGATTTCCCCCAAACGTTGTGCCATGATCGCCGGGTTTTAAGACGCTGATGAATGGTTCGCGCACCAACATCGCCCCTAAAGGTAACCCCCCACCAATCGCTTTCGCTAATAAAATGACGTCAGGTTCAATTGGCGTTTGGCTGACATACACCATCGAGCCTGTTCTAAAGATACCGGTTTGAACTTCATCAACAATGACTAAAGCCTGATGTTTTTTTGCTAAACGTTTGATCTCAGTTAAAAACGCTTCGGATAAGACGTGAATCCCAGAAGACCCATAGATGAGTTCAAGAACTACAGCACACACATCCTCAGAAAATGCCACCTCTAAAGCCTTAAGGTCTTCTCTTGGGACACGGATGGTCTCGTTCATTAACGGTGTGAATGCTTCATGCGTGTGCGCAAACCCGCTGAGTGCCATAGCCCCTGTTGAACGGCCATGAAAGGCTCCTTCAATGCTGATGATTTTGGTTTTACTGGGTGCGCTTTGACGCCCATATTTACGGGCTAGCTTAATCGCCGCTTCGGTCGCTTCAGTGCCCGAGTTGGTAAAGAACGCTTTCGCCATGCCGGTATGATCAAGCAGTGTTTGGGCTAATCGTTCTTGAGGCCTTGTGCGGAAAAAGTTTGAGACATGAAGGTGAGCTGAAGCTTGAGTGTGAAGGGCGTTTACAATCGCTTCATGTTGATGCCCCAAAGCATTGACCGCAATGCCTGAGAACGTATCTAAATACGCCTTCCCTTGACGGTCATAAAGACGGTTTCCCTTCGCATAGTCTAACTCAAATTTAAGTGGTGTAACGACGTCTAATAACGCACTCATGTTAGCCTCTTAACGCGTCTAAGATGTGTGTTTTTTCATGCGTTTGATCGTCTTTATCTTTAATATAACGTGCCGGTACACCCGCCACAACGGTATTCGCTTCCACATCACGGGTGACAATCGACCCAGCGGCGACAACGGCGCCTTGTTTGATTCTCACGCCTTCTAAAATGACCGCATTGGCGCCAATTAAGACGTCGTCTTCAATGATGACGGGCGTTTTAGATGGTGGTTCTAAAACCCCAGCCACCACCGCGCCTGCGCCAATGTGACACCGTTTGCCGATGGTCGCACGGGCGCCTAAGACCGCGTTCATATCGATCATGGTGCCTTCACCGACGACCGCGCCAATATTGATCACCGCGCCCATCATAATGACCGCTTGATCCCCAATAATCGCATGTTCACGGATGTACGCTCCTGGTTCAATGCGGGCGTTGATGTGGGTGAGATTGAGTAAAGGGATGGCCGAGTTTCGGCGATCACACTCTAAGAGGTAATCTTCTAACGCCGCTTGGTTTTTTGCGAGCCACGGGTCAATCGTTTTGACATCCCCAAAGACCACCCCACTGTGGGCGTCACCAAAATACCTTAGCCCCTCCATATCGAGGCCACCTAAGTTGCCTTTTAGGTAAAGTTTAATCGGCGTACTTTTCTCAGCGTTTTTAATAAAATCAGCGATCGCATAAGCGTCCGCAAACTGCATATGACTCATAGCGTTTTCCTTCTTTCTTCCATCATATCGTGCATCGTATAGAGTCCAGGCGCTTGGGACTTAATGTAGCTTGCTGCAAGCAGTGCACCTTGAACAAATAAGATTTTCGTGTGTGCTTGATGGGTGATTTTAAGCGTGTCTGCCTCACCATAAAAGGCAACCGTATGTTCGCCCACCACACTCCCACCTCGGTGGACACTGATGCCCACTTCATGGGTTTGACGTAAGCTCGGTTGATGCGCACGACCGGTGATGAATGTTTTAGGCGTTTGACTGCCTTCTTGAATGGCGCTTGCAAGCAACAAAGCAGTCCCACTAGGCGCATCAATTTTATGTTTGTGATGGGTTTCATGGATTTCAATGTCATACGTTTCTTCTAATACATGCGTATACGTTTTAAGCATTTGTTCAAACACATACACCCCAACAGATAAGTTCGCACTTTTAAAAATAGCTAAGTCTTGACTGACTTCCTCGATGCGTTTGAGTTGAGCGTCATTGTGACCCGTGCACGCAATCACCAAAGGCGTTTGCGTGCTTAAGGCATAAGTTAATACGGTCTCGCACCAACTGGGGTGTGAAAAATCAATGATGACATCGCTTTGGGGGGCGGCTTCGAGTGACGTGAAGACGTCTTCATTTTGAACTTTGGGATCGACTTTATAAACGTCGTGACCTTGTTCAATTAAATGGTCACTTAATAACTGTCCCATCCGTCCCATCGCCCCATACACAGCCACCTTCATGGTAGGTTCACCACTGGTTTTACGGTATCTAACACGACATACAGTTGATGCGCTTCTTCTTCACTTAATGGCACTAACGGTAATCTCACGGCTTCTATAGGCACCCCTTGATAGGCGAGTGCGGCTTTGATCGGCACAGGGTTAGGCGCAAGGTATAAGACATCATTAAGATGATCAAGTGCGGCTTGGATCGCTTTAGCCGCCGTTTGATCCGTTTGAAACGCCTCATACAGTGCTTGTGTTTTACGTGGTTCGATGTTCGCGACCACACTAATGACACCGTTGGCGCCACGTTTCAAACTCTCAAAGTATAAATCATCGTTGCCTGAATAAATCATGAAGTCTTTAGAAGTCAGCTTACGGTAAGCGGTGACTTGCTCAAGATCGCCTGCGGCTTCTTTGACCCCGACGATGTTGGGGTGTTTCGCAAGCTCAGCTAAGGTGTTCGCCTCTAAGTTCACGCCAGTACGTGAAGGGACATTATACAAGATGATGGGACACTCAACCGCATTGGCTAGCGCTTCAAAATGCGCTTTCATGCCCGCTTGATTGGGTTTATTGTAATAAGGCGTCACCGCAAGCAACCCATCCACCCCTAAACGTTGAGCTGCTTTCGCTAAAGTGATGCTTTTGGCGGTATCATTGCTGCCTACATTCGCAATAATAGGCACTCTGGACGCGGAAACACTCAC
>SKKW01000140.1:0-7522 GCA_007123535.1 Candidatus Izemoplasma sp.
ACCGCTTTTAAATAAAAGCCACTGCCTCCGACAAAGAGTGGAGTTTTTTGAGCCTCTTGCAATGTCTTTATGATCGCTCTCGCTTCGTGTTGATAACGTGCCACATCGTAAGGTTCACTGGGGTCTATATGATCTAAGAGGTGATGTGTGATGCCTTGTTGTTCCTGAGGCATCACTTTGGCGGTGCCAATGTTAAAGCCTTTGTAGACTTGTAAAGCATCAACGGAAATGATGTCTGTGTCTAAGCTTTTTGCTAGTTCAATGGCTAAAGTACTTTTCCCCACACCGGTGGGTCCCACAATCGCTAAAATCATAGCGCCACCCGTTGGAAGAGCTTTTCTAATTGGGCTGTGCTCAGTTCAATGATGGTGGGTCTGCCGTGCGGGCAGTGAAACGGGTTATTGAGTGATTTTAGGTCTTTCATTAACCGATCAACTTCTTCACGGGAAAGGTAGGTATTACCTTTCACCGAATGTTTACACGCGAGGTCTTTAGCAAGTTGGTTGACTAAAGGGCCAATCGTTAAGGTTGTCCCTTCTAAACATTGCACGACCATCGCTTCAGCGTACACTTCTTCTTGGCCTTTTTCAAACCACGAAGGGATTTCTGTAATATTCAAGGTATGATCGTCACTAAAATGGGTGCTTAACCCTAAATGGCTTAGGCGTGCTTCAAGATCACTGAGTTTCACACGTTCGTCATGGCTCAAAGATAGCGTTATCGGGATTAACAACGGATGACGCAGTGGTGTTGGTTGTTGCATCGCTTTAAAATACCGTTCATAACGAATGCGTTCAGCGGCGGCGTGTTGGTCAATTAAGTAAAGCCCGTCGTGTCCTTGAAAAATCAAGTACGTCCCTTGCGCTTGACCAATATACTCAAGTTCAGGCCACGTCCGTTCACTCGGTTTTAAGAGTGGAGGGATTGGATCTTCTTTAGACACATACGGTGCCTTAATTTCTTGAAGCGTCTTTTTCGGGGTATCTTCTAACGTTTCATCAAGCACCAAACGGGGTTGTTCATGGGCGGGGTTTTTGGCCATGTAGGGGTCTTTTAAAATCAAGTTAGCTTTTTTAAGGGTACTTTCAATGGAGCCCTGAATGGTGGATAAAAGGGCTTGTTCTTCGGTAAACTTAAGTTCTAACTTTTGCGGATGAATGTTCACATCTAACAACAAAGGATCGCATGTGATGGCTAAAAACACAATGGGGTATCGTTTAGGTGGCAAGACATCTTGATAGCCTTTTTTAATGGCGTTCAACAGTTTATCGTTGGTCACAATACGACCATTCACGAGCAAATGCATGTGTTGTCTGATGGAGCGTGAATGCGCGGGTTTAATCAAGACCCCTTGGATGTGATAGTACTGATTAGACGTTTCATATGGCAGGGCATCTTTGACGATGGCTGCGCCATACATCGCATAAAGTATTTTCATTTGATCGCCGTCGCCGGTCGTTTGAAAGACCCGCTTATCATCATGTGTTAAAGTAAATGACACACGCGGATGTGCGAGGGCAAGTTTATGTAAATAATTCAAAATCGAGGCAAATTCAACGTTCGCTGTTTTTAGGTACTTTAAACGGGCAGGGGTATGATAGAATAAGTCTTGGACACGCACCGTTGTGCCTTGACGTGCTTCACCAGGACGCACGTTCGTTGGCTGACCCTCACGGTAGTCAACCAAAAATCCGGCGTTTTGAGACGTCGAAGATTCGATCGATAATTTGGCGACTTGAGCGATGGACGCGAGCGCTTCTCCGCGAAAGCCCAAGGAAAGAATATGATACAGATCATGCACCGTTTTAAGTTTACTGGTGGCATGGCGTTTCGTGGCTAAATGGAGATCGGCTTCATCCATACCGAGGCCATCATCTTTAACTTGAATCAGCGAAAGGCCCCCTTCTTTGAGGGTAATCTCGATCGTTTTCGCCTTAGCATCTAAGGCATTTTCAAGCAATTCTTTGACGACACTGGCAGGATTTTCAACCACCTCGCCTGCGGCGATTAAGGTGGCGAGTGATTCATCCATAATCCGAATGTTTCCCATAATACCTCCAAGAAAAGGATGTGACGTATGGCTAATATCATGTTTGCGGTTAATGCTTTAGGACCTTTACTGGTGCTTGCATTGATTGGGTATACGTTGAAACGTCGTGGTTTTTTTCATGATGGCTTTACGACGTTTTTAAATAAGTACATTTTTTATGTGGCTTTACCAGTCTTAATCTTCAAGACCTTGGCCACCATTGAAGGCAGTGACACCATCGCCTGGGGGGTGGTTGGGTTTTCGGTCGTGGTCTTAATCAGCATTACCCTTCTTGGGTTCGTTTTAGCGCCATTACTCGGCCTATCAAACCAGGAAAAACCCGTGATTGTGCAAAGCTTCTTTCGTGGAAACTTTACGCTTATCGGCATCCCACTAGCCTTAAGACTGGGTGGGGAAGAAGCACTCTCGCTCATCATCATTTTAAATGCGGCTTTGATTCCGATCACCAACATGGTGTCCATTTATACGTTTCGCTTTTATCAAAAAGATCAAGATGATCATGTTTCTTTTTTCAGTTTAATGCAAGAGACTATGCGCAACCCCATCATGTTGGCGATGGCGCTCGGTGGGATGGCCTTTTTAGCCCAAACATGGTGGACATCGTTCATCACTGCTGATCATCTTGTCATGGAAACCCTCGACTTAATCAGCGCGACCGCCACACCGATGGCGCTCATCGCCATCGGGGGAAGTTTTGAGTTCACACGGTTTAAAGCCTTTTTAAGACCACTTATGATCGGCGTCACCGCACGATTAGTGGTCTTACCCATCAGTGTGTTTACGCTTGCCATCCTGCTTCAGCCTTGGATTAATTTTACGGGCTCATGGGCGCCCATGATTGCCATTTTCGCCTCCCCTGTGGCCGTCAGTAGTGTCGCAGTGACGCAGGGCTTGGGTGGGGATGAACGCTTAGCTAGTCAACTTGTGATTTGGACCACCGCGTTGGCGATTGTCAGTTTATTCATTTACATTTCACTCTTTAGAGCGCTTGGATATTTATAAAAAAGTTAGCAAAGCTAACTTTTTTCTTTGCTTTTTTTGCGCCACTCATAAAGCGTATTAAGCGCTTCTAACGGACTCATAGTATCTAAATCCACCTGCTCAAGCAACCCTTCAAGCCAATGGTTTTCTTCTTCTTCTTTGACATCCGCTTCTGTAATCCAAGATGCTGCATCAAAGAGTGTTGGTTGTGAGGGCGCTTTATGAGACGCTTCAAACGTTTGAAGCAGTTGATTGGCACGCGTAATAAGACGTTTGGGGAGCCCGGCTAAGGCGGCAACGTGAATGCCATAGGAACGATCCGACGGCCCTAGTTTCACTTGATGATGAAAGTGAATGGTGCCATCGTTTTCGGTCGCACTCACATGCACATTACGTAGCGCACTGAGTTTATGTTCGAGCGCAACCAACTCGTGATAATGGGTTGAAAACAAGGTTTTCGCCCCTAATCGGTCATGGATGTATTCAAGCATCGCCCAAGCCAACGCTAACCCATCGTACGTGGACGTTCCACGACCAATTTCATCGAATAAGATTAAAGAATTAGGGGTGGCTTGCGAAAGCGCAAAATCGGCTTCCAGCATCTCCACCATAAAGGTCGATTGACCACTGCTTAAATCGTCACTCGCACCTATGCGTGTAAAGACTTGGTCAAACAACGGCAAATAGGCCGACTCTGCAGGCACAAAAGAACCGATTTGAGCCAAAATTACAATTAAAGCGAGCTGTCTCATATACGTGGATTTACCACTCATATTAGGACCCGTAATCAAAAGTATGTTGGTGGTATCATCCATCGTAATGTCGTTTGCAATAAAGGTGGTCTCAGGCTGCATCGCAGCAACAACCGGGTGAATGGACGCTTTAATGTCTATGGTCCGGCCCTCATGCAAGGTGGGTTTTTGCCAGCGATAGGTTTCACTGACCGTCGAGAGGGCGACGATAAAATCAAGTTGAGCGAGCGCCGCGGCATTTTGTTGTAACGCCAATGTGGCTTCACGCGCTTGTTCTAAGAGTACTGTAAACAAAGCTTGTTCATGTTTAATGGACGCTTCTTCCGCGGCTAAGATGCTTTTTTCTTTTTCTTTGAGCGCAGGAGTAATGTAGCGTTCTGCGTTGGCGAGTGTTTGTTTACGGTGATAGCCGTAATCATCTTTGATGAGATTCATTTGTCCTTTGGGGACTTCTAAGTAGTAGCCAAACACGCGGTTATACCCGACTTTGAGTTTTTTAATGCCGGTCCGTTCACGTTCTTGTTGTTCTAAAGCGTTTAACCAATCCACCGCACCCAGCGCTTCATCTTTAAGTGTATCTAAGGTAGCGTCATACCCTTGTTTAAAGATACCGCCATCTTTGATGGTCAGCGGTGGGTCATCGACGATTGCCTTGGTGAGCGTGTCACTTAAGTTTTTTAGAGGATCAAGGTCGGTTTGAAGCGTTTGAAATAAAGGTGTTTTAAGGTCATTTAAAGCTTCTTTAATGGGAGGCAGTGCTTCGAGTGAACGCCTCAACTGTAAGAGGTCTCTAGGTGAAGCGTGCCCATACGATAGGCGACCCACGAGACGTTCAAGGTCATAGACCCCTTTAAGCGCTTCTATTAGTACGTCTTTTGTCATGAACTCTGTGTTCATCTCTTCGATGGCTTGATAGCGTTCATTCAGACGCTCTTGATCTAAGAGTGGCCTTAAAAGTTGTTGTTTTAAATAGCGAAACCCTAACGCTGTTTGGGTTTTTTTAAGCAACCAAGCCAAAGACCCGTGTTCTTGGTTTTGACGCATCGTTTTTAAGAGTTCTAAATGACGAATGGTGTTCGCATCAAGCCGCATCGTATGCGACGTCTTAATGAGTTCGAATGGTTTAAGGTGCAAAAGCGTCCGTTTTTGTGTGGCTTTGATGTAATCGACCAAACGGCGCGCATTCTTTTGTTCAAAAGGTGATTTTAACGCTTGAAACAAGGGCGTAAAAAAGGCCTCAAGCTCACTCACTTCATGACGTGAATGGGTGATGTGATGTTGCGCCCATAAATGGGTTAACGTTTTATGAGAAAAAGCAGGTGAGGTCACCACTTCCTTAATTTGTAAGGTGCTCATTTCACTCAGTAATAGGCTTTCATCTTTGATGACTTTAAGCGCTTGGGTTTGACCGGTAGAGAGGTTTAAGGTCGCAAGCGCAAAGAAATGTTCACTCTCAGACAGCGACGCAATAAAGACATCGGTGGCACCTTCATCGTCAATGTTTGTACCAGGCGTAATTAAACGTACGACTTGACGGTCGACGAGTTTTTTACTGCTGTTGGCTTCTTCGACTTGTTCGCCAATGGCCACTTTATAGCCTTGATCGATGAGACGTTTAATGTAGCCTTCGGCACTGTGGTGTGGTACGCCACACATCGGTATACGTTCTTTCGCTCCGCCATCACGCGCGGTTAGTTGAATGTCTAAGACTTTACTCGCAAGGAGCGCGTCTGAGAAAAACATTTCATAGAAATCACCCAAACGAAAGAAAAGAATCGCATCTTCATGCGCTTCTTTTAAGGTTAAGTATTGTTGTATCATGGGTGTATAAAGCGTTTTATCCACGTGGCATCACGTCTCATTTTCTTAAAATAGGGGAAACGGTACCGGGTACACATCCAAATAATCGACCGCCACATAGCCAAGCACTAATAGAAGCACGAATACACTCACAAAGACTAAGCGACGGCGACGACGTTTACGGCGACGATACCCACGGTAAATTTCCGCAAAACGTGTGTCGACATCGAGCGTGGGTTCAACACTATCTGCAAGTGATCGTTCTTGAAGTACCCCGACCGAAGGAATACGGTACGCTTGTTCAGACCACTTCTCGATGATGTACTCAATCATGTCATACTTTTTAAGCTCGATATGAGCATTGACTTTATGTTGGTTTGCATACCCTTCGATTTTCAACACAGGCTGTTGTGCAAGGTCGGCTTTTTCTTCGTCACTTAAGGATAAGCGTCTTGCGATAATATCAACGAGTTCATCTTTATGAATCCGCCGAGGCATGGTAACTTCGTGTAAAAGCGCCAAATCCTTTAACATTTTAAGAGTGGTAGCTTTACCTAAAACAAAGATGGCATCTTCTACAGGTAAGCCTTCAAAGGTTTCTTCAGTATCCGCAAATAAAGGGCGATGACTGGCTAAAAAAAGACCGAGATCATCTTCTTGATAGGCTTTCCAAGACTCAAGGTCAAGGTTAGGGCCTTCGAGTGCCTCAAGACGTTGTTGGGCACGGTTTAAAAACGTTTGAAGGAAGGCTTCTTCTTCAAACCAATAAGGATTTTCTATCGCCAGCAGTTCTAATTGATAACAGGTGTAATCGCCAAACCATTGTAAGCGATACTTCTTCTCATCCGAAATGCCTTCTTCTTTTTTCTGATGAAGAATCGCTTCTTCTAACCCCGAAATCAAGGCAAAGCGATAGTCTTCCATCGGGAAAAATTGATGGGTTTCTTTGAGCCATCCTTTAAGCTGTTTATAATCCATGCCTTTGGGTGGAGCCATAGCGTCACCTTCTTTTGAAAACCTTTGTTTTATTATACATGAAGGGCTAGGCGAATGCAATCACAGACACTTTGAACAACAAAAAGAAAAGACGCGGCTAAGGCGTCTTAACCGCGTCGTTGATCGCTGTTTCTAAAGTTTCTTCAATGGTCGCATGCATCCATTGCACCATCGTGTTGATACTTTCTTGATGTGTCAGGTAGTTTTCAATAAAAGGATTATCATTCAGTCGCTCTAAATCTTGATGGTACGCCTCGCGCGTCTCTTTTAAATTGTGATCACGTTTGACTTCATGGTTGACCAAACGTTTTTGCTTGCCTAACAACTTCTTATACTCATTTAGAAGTGTCTCATCTGCTAATAACACTGCTTCAAGTTTTTGAAACGCTAGGACCTCTTCATCGTTTCTTAAAAGTGTGATAAGTTCATTGAGTGCTTTCATCGAACACACCCTTTAAAAACCACGTTTTAGCTTCGGTGATGTTGACAGGAACACGTGCGCCAATAAGTGCTTTGGGTCCTTTAAAGTTGACCAATTTATTATGCTGTGTGTAGCCCGCTAAAACGGCGTCATCGTGTTTGCTTTCGCCATCGACCAACACCTCAACAACCTCGCCATCGAAGCGTTGATGACCTGACAGATACCCGGCGTTGATGCGTTCATTCAAGCGCTGTAGACGTGCTTTTTTCTCTTCCATCGGCGACTCGTCAGCATAATTGGCCGCAGGTGTATTGGCTCTTGCGGAGAAAATGAAGGTAAACGCACCTTCAAAGCGACAGCGCTTAACCAGCTCTAAGGTCGCTTGGAAATCCTCTTCGGTTTCCCCCGGGAAACCAACAATGATGTCGGTCGTTAAAGACGCATGCGGAATGGCTTGATAAATCGCATCCACTAAAGCTAGATACGTTTCAACGGTGTATTTACGGTTCATTTTCTTAAGCA
>SKKW01000014.1:0-7499 GCA_007123535.1 Candidatus Izemoplasma sp.
ACCCTAGAAGCAGTCTTGATGTGCTCAATCAAATGCCGCTTGAGGATGTCTATGATAAAGTCTTGAGTCAACTTCATCACCAAGCAAGACCGTATGATTTAGTGCTCTTTGAACTGCAAAACATCCCGCTCATCAACGAACGTTATGGACGCGATGTTGGGGATTTGATGATGGCAGAGTTCTTAGAAAAGATTCGCTATCAGTTCGTCAAAGAAGCTCAACGAGTCTTTCGTGTCAAAGGGATCACCTTTGCGTTGATTTTGACCGATCGTAGAAAAGGCGATATACTAAAAAAAGCACTCAAAGAAAACAGTGCAATGATGCAAACACAAATGCAATTCGGAGCTGTCAAGGAACGTTTAATACCGTATTTCGGCATTGTGAGTGTCACCACGTTTCAAGGCTCGTTTTTAGACATCAAAGAAGCCGCGAACCAAGCGCTAAGTATGGCGTTAAAAGAACACACACACGAGAACTATATGCTCGTGGAGTGGAAAGGATGATTTGATGCAAAAACCATGGCGAAGAAAACGAGATGGGGCTGTGTTAGCGGGTGTTTGTAATGGCTTAGCCGATTCCTTAGATGCCTCACCTGACTTAGTACGTTTTATCACCGTGTTGTTATTTTTTGTGAGTTCAGGCACCCTATTATTAGCGTACATTATCTTAGCCATTGCCTTACCGTTAAATGACGATACGTCCACCACGTATCACAAAGCCCAACAAAGTGAGATTCCCAAAGTGTTGCCAAAGGCAGAAGACGACGAGTACGCCTTTGATCCAGACGATTATAAACTATAACAAGGGAGAACAATATGATTGAAACTGAACACGGCATTTTTACCCTAATTCATGATCACAAAGAGGCGTTTGAAGTGAAAGCCTTTAACGATCGCTACGTCGATTATTTTGATAAGTTCGTATACATTGTGGGCGATTACAGCGCTCAAGTTTTACGTCTTAAAGGCTTTTTTGCACAAGAAGAACCGCTGATTGCGGATTATTTGATGGAATCCGCTGTACCTAATGCCCCGTACTTTATTTTAAAACGCGGGTCAAAAAAGGTGGAAGAGACTAGTCAAAAAGACGAAGATTTGGTATAGTATAGCTACCCATAAGGAGGGATTCGATGGACCCAAAAACGATAGAAAAACAAGCCCGCGCGGTGATTGATAAATTACGTCCTTACATTAACCGTGATGGGGGCGACATTAAGTTTGTGAAATACGAAGAAGGCATTGTATACGTTCAAATGTTAGGGGCCTGTGTGGGTTGTGCGGCGATTGACACGACCTTAACGTATGGTGTTGAAACCATTTTATTAGAGGAAGTCCCAGGCATCATCGGCGTAGAACAGGTATGAGTCAAGCCAACGATAACCGCCTCAATGAACCTACCAAACGTGACATTGTCGTCGACATGTTACGTGATCGTGGTGTAGAACTGCGTGAGATTGCTGAAATCACATTGGAATTACAACAACCCTATGTGCCCTCATTAACGCTCGAAATATGTCTTGATCACGTCGAACGTGTCGTGATGAAACGAGAAGTTCAAAACGCGATTTTAACAGGGTTAGAACTCGACATTATGGCTGAAAAAGGCCATTTAGACGAACCCTTACGTTCGATGTTGATGGACGATTATGGCCTTTATGGCATTGACGAAGTCTTAGCGTTAGCGATCGTCAACGTTTATGGCTCGATTGGCTTTACCAATTTTGGTTATGTCGATAAACTCAAACCTGGCATCATCGCCAAAATCGATGAAGCCGGCAAAGCACCCGATAAATGCAACACCTTCTTAGACGACATCGTCGGCGCCATTGCGGCGGCCGCCGCAAGTTCGATTGCTCACCGCTACGCAAAATAGTGTGCCTAGCACACTTTTTTTGTTTCTTTTACCCAAAACCGCTCATGGTCGTGCTATAATAGCGACAAGAAAGCCAGAGGTGTTTATCATGAAAGTCGGCGATATCGTCAAAGGCGAAATCACGGCGATCAAACCTTATGGTGCGTTTGTAAAAATCGATGAAGAAACGTCTGGATTGATTCACATTTCACAAATCAGCGATCAATTCGTTCGTGACATTGAGGATTACCTCAGCGTGGGCGATGTGTTTGACCTTGAAATTATTGACATGAGTGAAGACGGCAAAGTCTCCTTAAGCTTTAAGGCACTCCATTCGCGCAAAAAACGTTATCAGATTCGTTTGACGACCGGGTTTGCCCCACTCAAAGAAAAACTCCCTTTGTGGATGGCAGCGTATCATGCCAAAGACAGCGATGAATAGCGCTGTCTTTTTTATGTTTTATGCTATAATAAGCGCCGAGGAGTGATGAGATGAAATTACAATTACAAGATGCGTTAAGTTTTATTGATCAACACACATACGATAAAACATTTCAAGACGTAAAGCGTGCACATGAAGCACTCTTAAACAAAACCATCAAAGGCCATGAATTTTTAGGTTGGGTGGGTGTTGACGCCGTTGACGAAGCCACACTTAAACAACTAAAGGCCACCGCAAAACGCCTCCAAGATTCGATTGATGTTCTTGTGGTCGTTGGCATTGGGGGATCTTATTTAGGCGCACAAGCCGCCTTAGATGCCTTGAGTCCTTATTTTAACCACGCTGGTGTGAAAGTCGTCTTTGCGGGGCACCATATGTCAGGGGCTTACATGAGTGAACTCTTAACGTATTTAGACGATCAACGCTATGCGATCAACGTGATTTCAAAATCCGGTACCACCACCGAACCCGCGCTCGCTTTCCGTTTACTCAAACAACATTTAGAAGCGCGCTTAGGTGCGAAAGCCAAAGACTACATTATCGCAACGACGGATGCGAACAAAGGCGCTTTGCGTACGTTAGCCGATGAACAAGGTTATGAAACCTATGTCGTACCCGATGACATCGGGGGCCGCTACAGCGTCTTTAGCGCGGTCGGGCTCTTACCGATGGCGGTTGCAGGCATTGACATTGAAGCGTTTTTAAAAGGCGCTAAAGCAGGGTATGAAGCGTATAAAGTGCCAGGCGAAGACAACCCGGCAATGCAATACGCCACGACCCGTCAAAGCTTGTACCGAAAAGGTAAAAAAATTGAGATGTTTGTGCATTATGAACCCAAACTACATTTTACCGCCGAGTGGTGGAAACAGCTTTATGGCGAAAGTGAAGGGAAAGAAGGGCAAGGCATTTTTGTGTCATCTGCCGGTTTTTCAACCGACTTACATTCGCTTGGACAAATGATTCAAGAAGGCGAAAAGATTTTCTTTGAAACGGTGCTTTCGATTGAAACGCCATTGTCTGATTTAACGGTGCCTAAAGACGATGCGAATTTAGATGGGCTCAACTATTTAGCGGGTGAAACACTCGATGCGGTGAATGAAAAAGCACAAATTGCGACACGTTTAGCGCATGTCGATGGCGATGTCCCTAACTTAGTGATTTCGCTGCCTACATTGGATGCTTATTATTACGGTCAGTTGCTTTATTTTTATTGCTTTGCGTGCGCCATTAGTGGGGCTGCCTCAGGCGTGAATCCCTTTGACCAGCCAGGCGTTGAAGCGTATAAAGTCAACATGTTTGCGCTGCTTGGTAAACCAGGCTTTGAAGAAGAAACCGCTAAGATTAAAGCGCGCTTAAAAAAATAAAACACGCTTGCGTGTTTTATTTTTCGAACGGAATAAATTGAATCGTTTTACCACTGGCTTCAGCCTCTAAGACGTGTGTGTCAGGGAAACATTCCCCGTCACACTGATTGACTTCACCTTGTGTGAAGGAAGCTTTGACGTGTTTGGCTTTTTGGTTAAACACATACTTTTTATACTGAATGTGTTTGCCTTTATAAATGGTCGTAAAGATGAAAAATAACCGGAGTTTTTTGATGCCGTGGACTAACACCACATCGAGCCTATCATCGGTGAGTGTCGCGTGGGGCGATATTTGCATGCCCCCACCAAAATACTGGCCGTTGTTTGCGGTGACAAAGTACGCTTTTTCAAACGTGTGTTCAACCCCATCAAGGCTCACGGTTAAGGTGCTTGGTTTATAGGTGAAAAAGGTTGAGAGCGTCGCAAAGAAGTAACGCGATTGACTCTTGTTAGGCGATTGGTCTACTTTCATGCCGATCAACGCATCCATGCCCATGCCGGTTCCGTTGAGAAAGTATTGTGTTTCGCCGTCATGCGTTAAACGCATGATGGGCACCTCGGTGGGACGTTCTTTGGTGAGTGTTCTTAAGAAATCGTTGCCTGAACCACCCTTATGTAAATGGATAGGGTAAGGTAAGGGAAGATGATCATAAATGCGATTGACAAACCCATTGATGGTGCCATCACCACCAATTAAGACAACTTTTGAGACCCCTTTACGACTGCTTAAGTAGGCGTTTAAGTCCTCAATTTTTAACACCGATTTCAAACGAAATGGTGTTTGATTGGCTTTATAATAATCGACCAGTTTTTTGGTCGCACGTTTAGATTTTCTGTTTTTACTGAGTGGATTATGCAGTATAATGACCATGGCTAAGCCCTCCGTTTAGTTTATTATAGCATGCCAGCTTCGTTTTAACGCAACGATAAGGAGTAATCATGAAAAGAACATTGATATTTCAAAATGTGAATGAGACCCACGCCTTTGCAAGAACGCTTGCGGCGTATGTTACCCCTGGGTTCGTGTTGTCGTTAAACGGGGATTTAGGCGCGGGGAAAACGACGTTTGTAAAAGCATTTTTTGCGGCTTTAGGTCTAAAAGATACGGTGAATTCCCCCACGTTTACGTTATATAAGGTGTATGATTACATCCCGCCTTTGATACATGTCGATGCGTATCGCATCGAAGAGGAATCGATGGCTTATGAGATGGATGAAGTGTTTGATGACGCTTCCATCACGGTGATTGAGTGGGCATCGAATGTCCCCTCATACTTACCTGAAGACCATTTAGAACTGACGCTTACATGGCTCAGTGAAGAAAAAAGACACGTGGAGGTGATCGCGCATGGCAACACCAAAGCCTTACTCCTTAAGCTTATGGATTGATACCGCGACCCCTTATTTGTTTGTGGCTTTAAGCGATGAAGGGCGTGTCATCAAGGAAGTCTATGCGAAGGGTGAAAACGATCACTCGAAAACATTGATGCTGACGATTGAAGACGTGTTACGTGAAGTAGGGGCTTCGGTAAAAGCCTTAAAAGACATCACGGTCGGCATTGGACCAGGCTCCTACACGGGCACACGTATTGGGGTGGTGGTCGCTAAAACACTGGCACATGGTTTAAAAATACCACTTTATCAAGTGTCTTCCTTAGCCTTAATGGCGTCACACTATGAGACCCCTGTGATTGCGGCGGTGGACGCTAGACGTGGGTATGTGTTTGTGGGACAGTACGATACGGTGCCTGCCGTTAACGTAAGGCACAAAGATGTCTATACCACGCTTGAAGTGTTTCAGACATCCCCGGCTTTAAAGGTCGTTTATGAAGGTAAACCAGTGATTGAGAAATGTTTAAACGTTCGCACACTCGTCGACGATCTTTATGCGTTAGCACCCACGTATCTACGCCAAACCCAAGCGGAGAATGAACATGAAGATCAGACCGCTTGAAGCACGCGACGTTGATCATATCCAGGCCCGACCAGGCCAGTATTTAGGGGCACACAGAAGTCGCTTAGAGATCGAAGAAGAAGTTTTAAAAAATGTCTTAGCTCAGTATTATATTGCTGAAGAAGGGTCTGAATTTCTAGGTTATATTGGCGTGTGGTTACACGAAGAAAGCGCTGAGATTGTGACGCTTTATGTGAACGAAGAATGTCGTCAAAAAGGTATTGGGAAAGCGCTTATAGAGGCGGTTTTTGATGTTTTAAACAACCATCATATTAAGCAATGTACCTTAGAAGTTAGTGAGCTCAATGAAGCGGCGATTAAACTGTATCAAAACGCAGGGTTTAAAACCGTAGCCAAGCGGGCTCAGTATTACCGCGATGGCAGCGATGCCTTGCTGATGTTAAAGGAGATCGATCATGCGAATTCTAGCGCTTGAGACCAGTTGCGATGAGACCAGTGCGGCCGTTGTTGAAGACGGTCTCAAGGTCTTAAGCAACATTGTTTATTCACAAATGACAACCCACGCAAAGTTTGGTGGTGTCGTGCCTGAAGTGGCCTCACGAGAACACGTCAAGAGTGTGCTTCCTGTGATTGACCAAGCCTTGCTTGAGGCTGGGGTTTCAGCCAGCGACATTGATGCTGTCGCAGTGACGGAAGGGCCAGGGCTCATCGGCAGTCTCTTAGTGGGTATTAATGCTGCCAAAGCGTTCGCTTTTGCCCATCAAAAACCACTTCTTGGGGTCCATCATATTGCAGGGCACATTTATGCAAATCAAGCCAATGAACCGATGCAGTTTCCCCTATTATGTTTAGTCGTGAGTGGCGGCCATACTGAGCTCATCTTAATGCATGACCATTTTGATTTCACTTTACTTGGTGAAACACAAGACGATGCCATAGGGGAAGCGTATGATAAAGTGGCGCGGGTGATGGGGCTTGGGTATCCTGGAGGGCCACAGATTGATCGTTTAGCCCAGACCACGAATGAAACCATGCCTATGCCTAAAACGGCACTTGAAGGATTTAATTTCTCTTATAGCGGCTTAAAATCACATATGATTAACACCTTAAACACCGCGAAGATGAAAACGATTCACTTAGACCACGCCGTCTTAGCGCATAGCTTTCAAGAAGCCGCGTTACAACAATTGATCACACAAACACAAAAGGCGCTCAAAGCACATCCAGTGAAACAAGTGGTGTTGGCGGGCGGCGTCGCTGCCAATCAGCGTTTAAGAACGCTTTTAAAAGAAGCGGTTGCGCCTAAACCACTGCTTGTACCACCCTTAGATTTGTGCACAGACAACGCTGGCATGATCGGCTTAGCGGCCTATTATCAATATCAAAAAGAAGGGCTTAAGGAAGGGCTCGCACTTAACGGCTATTCGCGTCAAACATTGTTTGACCGCTACCGTTGACGCGAACCCGTTCCTCGCCTATAATGAAGCATCATACTGAAGGTGATTAAATGGAAAACAGAAACTTTATTCGGACGATTATCGAAGACGATTTAGCGTCCGGAAAACACACACATATTCACACACGATTCCCCCCCGAGCCCAATGGCTTTTTGCATTTGGGTCACGCGAGAGCCATCATCATGAACTACACGCTGGCGAAAGATTACGGGGGCAGCTTTAACTTACGTTTTGATGACACCAACCCAATTAAAGAAGACACCTTATTTATTGAAGCGATTCAAAAGGATATCGCTTGGTTAGGGTGCCCTTGGGATGGTCTTTATTATGCGAGTAATTATTTTGAAGCGATGTATGAGCGCGCGCACGTTTTAATTGATAAAGGGTTGGCGTATGTCTGTGATTTAAGCGCGGAAGAGATTAAAAACACGCGTGGTGATTTGAAGACGCCAGGGGTGAAATCCCCTTAC
>SKKW01000044.1:0-7484 GCA_007123535.1 Candidatus Izemoplasma sp.
AAAGACGCGATTGTGCGTCATGGGGGCTCACTTGAGGACGCACCGCTGGTGTATGTCCCAGGCGCGTTTGAGATTCCGTTAGCTGCACAAAAGCTGGTCAAAAGCACCGACGTCGATGCGGTGATTTGTTTAGGCGCGGTCATTCGTGGAGGCACCCCGCATTTTGATTATGTAGCGAGCGAAGTCACCAAAGGCATCGCCCAAGTCAGTTTAGACTCAGGCAAACCAGTCATCTTTGGCGTCTTAACCACCGACAGCATCGAACAAGCGATTGAACGGGCGGGCACAAAAGCTGGAAACAAAGGCTTTGAAGCCGCGGTCAGCGCGATTGAAATGGCCAATTTATTTAAACAATTTTAAAAAAACGCTTCGGCGTTTTTTTCTTTTTGAGGCTTGGATTCTCCGCTTTATGACTAGTCTCTAACACTTTTGCGTGCTATAATGAACCAAGGTTGTTATGTCAAAACGATGCTTAGGAGTTCTCATGTTTGTTGAAGCCATAAAAACCAACGCACCCTTTACCAAACAGTTCCGCACGATTCAGCGGCGCTTTGGGTCACAAACGGTTGAAAAAAGCGCTGCTACGATGATGGTGGTCAATCAGGATGGGTGGCTTTTAACCTGTAAACATGTGGCCACAACGATTCTCTTAGCGCATAAAATCAACCAACAGTATCAAAATTATAAACAACAACTTTCCCGTGGTGTAGCTGCGGATGCTTTAAATAAAACCTTTAAGTATGCGCCAAACACCACCGTCCAACTCAAACATCAGTTTTTTGATGTTTTTAAAGGGACCCCTAAAAACATGAAGATTCACCTTCATAAAACCCTTGATTTAGCGCTCATCCATGTGCAAGGGGATGTCGTGATGCAAACGACACAGTACCCAACCTTTAGTCGTCAAGACGTCGCATCAGGGATGATGCTTTGTCGGTTGGGCTACCCTTTTGTGGAATATACGTCCGTGCGCTATGATGAAGGCCAAGATGACATTTTCTTTACCAATGAAGGCACCTTAAACACACCTTATTTCCCGCTCGAAGGGATGGTCACACGCAAAGTTGCTCAAGGACAACATGTGAGTGGTTTTGAAATGAGCACTCCAGGGCTGAAAGGGCAATCGGGTGGACCGATTTTTGATGCACAGGGTCTTGTTTGGGGCATCCAATCGATGACTAGACATTTAGATTTAGAGTTTAAAACAACCAAGGAAACCGAGACAGGTACACACGATGCGTACGCCTTTTTGCATGTTGGCATTGCGGTGAGTTCGGTTGAAATCATTCGCTTCTTAGAAGAACATCAAGTGTCGTTTCAAGCCAAGTAACGACAAGGAAGTAGGACGCTATGCGCTTATTAGTACAATGCGCGACCAATTTTTCAGAAGGTCGCAACCAAGCTAAGATCAACGCGATTATTGCCCCCTTAAAAGATAAGCCGGGGTTTGTGGTGGCTTCTGTTGAAAGTGATGCCGATTATAATCGTTCCGTGGTCACCTTAATCGGTGATTTTGGTGCGATGTATCGGCCCCTTTTAAACTATGTTGATGCGGCGCTCGAACACATCGATATGGAACGTCATCAAGGCCAACACTTTCGGATGGGCGCCATCGATGTCATTCCATTTGTGGCGCTGGAAGACACCCCACTTAAACCGCTCTTAGCCGCGGTGAAAGTCTTTGGGGAAGACGTGGGAAAAAGGATGCCGGTATACTATTATGCTCATTCTACGAAAAACGCCTTAAGAAAGCGACTTCCCGACATTCGAAGAGGCGGTTATGAAGGCTTAAAAAAACGTGTTAGAGAACCGTTATGGGCACCGGATGAAGGGATGGCTGAACAGCTCCTTGGACGCGGGGCTGTGGCGGTGGGGGTGCGCGATCCGCTCATTGCTTATAACATCAATCTAACGAACATGGACATTGCGGCGGCCCATGCGATTGCGAAGCGTATTCGTGAAAGTGGGGGTGGCTTGCCTTTCGTTCAAGCCAGTGCCGTTTACTTAGAACATCGTCAGCGTTGCCAAGTGACCGTGACACTGCTTGATTACCGTAAGACCCCACTACATACCGTCTTTGAAACGGTGAAGCGTTACGCGCCTGAATATGGCACGCGTGTGAGACATTCAGAGTTGGTGGGCTTAATGCCTTTAGACGCGCTTGATGTGAGTGCGTATTATTACGATCAAGGGCATTTGCCGCTCAGTTTTCGCGACAAGATTAACATTGTCAAAGAAAACCTCATGATTGAAAACTTAGAGCCTGATAAAATTATCGAAAGACACTTAGCCACATGAAAACCGCCTATGTGACTTTTGTTATGCGCAACGATGCGTTTGTCCCAGGGGCTTTGACATTTGCCTATGCGCTCAAACAACAAGGCGTTAAAGATGACTTAGTGTGTATGATTTCTGAACATGTGTCTTCAGAAAGTGAAGGGTTTTTAAAGCTCCATTTTAATCATGTGTTGCGTTTTCAAGAAGTGAAGACGGAACACCAAGCAGCGCATGAACGTCAAGATCGTCGGTATTTGTTTTCGCGCTTTGAAGCGTTGCGCTTAGGCCGTGATGGAGATTTAGGTGTCGGTTATGATAAGATCATCTTATGTGACGCGGATGTGTTGCCTCTAAGACAGTACGAGTCACTGAAAGCACTTAAAGCACCCGCTGGCATCTTAAATGAAGCCAAAGATCATGGGGTCTCTTTAAAAGGTCATCAATATGTGTATCCTGAAGATTTAGAAAAAACAGGCACCTGGGTATGGCACGACATTTATCAAGACTATCCTCACGGGACTAGTATCCCTAAAGAGATCACCGACCGAGTCTTACATGATCCGGATAATATGGGTCTCAATGCGTCGGTGTTTGTGTTAAAACCTTCGCTTAATTTATTGCGCTCAATTGAACACGACCTGACTGATCCAATGTGGCTTGAGCACATCACACGGTTCCCGTGGCCAGAAATGCAATATTTAACGGCTAAGCTCTCAGGTCAATGGCACAACCTTGACTTAAAGTACAGTGGGTTTAATGGGTATCCAGGCATCAAATACCTTAACGGCATTCATTACGCAGGCTTAAAACCATGGCAGATCAAACATCGCTCGATTCAACATTTTGCGGCGTATGATGATTTTACCTTGTGGTATCATGTGTGGACAAAAATGGTGAAACAAACGCCAGAGATTTTACAAAAACCTGCGCACAAAAAGATTCAAACCTTTATTCAACACCAGTTTCCACAAGGCATTCGCATTCAAGCGGATTGGCCGATGTGGTCAAAGCGCGATTAACGCGCTTTTTTCATACAGTAATTACCTTGACAGATAGAGTAATAGTTGTTAAGCTTAAGCCAACCAAATGACATTAAAATCATGACTGCGAGGGATCACCATGGAACGAGAACATTTAGGGGAATGGTTAGCGAACGCCATCAGTCACGGCGTGGGATTCATTCTCACCGTGGTGGCGTTTATTGTGTTGCTTGTGAACGCAGAGATGCCAGCGCACCGTGTGGCGGTGACAATTTATGGGGTTAGTTTGATGGTGCTTTACTTATTCTCAACCCTCTATCATGCGCTCCCTTCTCACAATAAGAAGATTTATTATTTGTTTAAGCGCTTTGATCATATGGCGATTTACTTGTTGATTGCGGGGACATATACCCCGATGGTGTGGATTGTTTTAAACAACACCCAAGGGTTTATTTTACTCGGTATTCTTTGGGCACTCGCCCTCTTAGGCATTGTCTTAAAAGCGATCTGGATTCGTAAGTATGCGGTCATTCACGTGATCATTTACTTGTTAATGGGTTGGAGTGTCATGTTCATTTGGCCTTCGATCGGTCCGAACTTAAGCGACCAAGCGATGTTGTTTTTAATCTTTGGTGGTGTGGCTTATTCCGTAGGCGTCATCTTTTACGCCCTTAGCCGCAAAAAGCGTTACATGCATTTTATTTGGCATTTGTTTGTCTTAACTGGCTCACTATTACATGTGATGGCCGTCTATAACATATTATAAGAAAATATAAAGGAGCGTTTCCGTATGGAAAAAGTAGGCATTATTGTCGACAGTACATTTTATTTCACCAAAGAAGAAGTCAAGAAATATGATTTAGGGGTCGTACAACTCAACGTCATCGACGGTGAAGTGTCACACAAAGAATACGATTTAACCCCTGAAATCGTCTACAAGCGTCAAGATGAAGGCGCGGGTCTCACCACTTCTCAACCCTCGCCTCAAGAGTTTATTGACGCGTACACCGAAGGTTTTGAAAAAGGCTATGAGAAGTTATTAGTGTTAACCTTATCGAAAGGCTTAAGCGGCACATATCAAAGTGCGGCGTTAGCCAAAAAATCACATGAACGTGGCGACGATGTCTATTTAGTAGACACACAACAAGCCGCGTATGGGAATGAGTTATTAACCTTATTGACGATTGAAAAACTCAAAAAAGCAAAAGATCTTGAAAAGTTTGTCAAAGAAATCGAACAGATGGGTCAAGACATTGGCTTATTCTTCACGGTTGAGAACTTAAACTCACTTTATCGTGGTGGACGCCTCAAACGTTCACAAGCATTTATTGGCACCGTCTTACGCGTGAAACCGATGTTAACCGTCAAAGAAGGGAAACTCACCCTCTTTGATAAGTCACGCTCATATAGTGGCGTCAATCAAAAAATCATCGATTACATGAAAGAAGATCAAAAAGGCAAAAAGAATCTTGTGGTTCGTATGATTACCATCAACTCAGAAGATTCTTATGCGCCTCTCAAAGAAGCGGTATTAGCGGCGTTCCCGAATGCGACATTCAGTGAGACCACCTATTTAGGTCCAGTCTTCAGCATTCACGTTGGGAAAAAAGGCTACGGCTTAGCTTGGTATTTTGAATAAACCAACAAGGTCATAAAAAACTGTCGTCTTAGGCGACAGTTTTTCTTTGGATAGGATAGGTTTAAAGCGATAGCTAGGGGCGAAACAATCCCTTGAAAAAGCCAATGCTTTAGCTTGACAATTCGGCACTGTCCGCTTAAAATGTTTATTGTCTCTTAAAGACACCATTACAACATGGCGGTTGTGGCGAAGTGGTTAACGCATCGGATTGTGGCTCCGACATTCGAGGGTTCGATTCCCTTCAATCGCCCCATCATGGGCTATCGCCAAGTGGTTAAGGCATCGGACTTTGACTCCGACATCGAAGGTTCGAATCCTTCTAGCCCAGCCATTTTTTTTGCGGGTGTGGCGGAACTGGCAGACGCGCTAGACTTAGGATCTAGTTCTTCGGAGTGCAGGTTCGATTCCTGTCACCCGCACCATCAATCAAAGACCTTCGGGTCTTTTTTTATAGATAGATTGTCATTTTTAAGAAATTTGATATTCTAAGATTGCTGGATTTTTAACCAATAAAATGAAGGATCAAAACGTTTAAATTAAGAAAGGGGGCCGAACAGATGTTGCGCCGAATCCTAACGTTCACACTAAGCATCATTTTAGTGGCAATGACCACGTTTTTTTTCATGCAAAATTCGACCTCTTTGACGGCCTCAAATCGGTTTGATTTTGAAGGCGAAGCACAAGTCATTATTGGCTTCAATGATGGTTTTTCTCATATAGACTTACCAGTTCACATCACACCAGAAAGATCATTTGGGCTGATTAATGCTGTGACCACAAAACTTCCAGCACCTGCGCTCCAAGCGCTTACGAATCACCCTGCCATCGCGTTTATTGAACTTGATCAATCCATCCATCTTTCACGCCCACCTTTCTTGACAAACGAAGAACGGCCCTCTTGGGGCTTAACACGTATTTTTCAAAGTGAGTCACGACCCTATGAGGTTTGGAATGATACCTTAGGGGATGGTGTACGCGTCGCTGTTTTTGATACTGGAATAGAAGGCGCGCATGAAGATTTAGTGGTGGTTGGGGGTGTGAACACCATCAATGATCACCCCTATGATACTGACCTTAACGGCCACGGAACACATGTCGCTGGCATTATAGCGGGATTACACAACGATCTTGGCATCATGGGGGTGGCGCCTAACGTTGAGTTATTTTCCGTCGTTGTTTTTAACGAAGACGGTGTAGGTTCAACCTCGAACATTGTCGCAGGGATTGAGTGGGTCATTAGTCAAGGTATTCCTCTTATGAACATGTCATTGCAAAGTGAAGGGTACTCATTCGCTTTGGAGCGTGCGATTGAAGAAGCTCACGCTTTAGGGCATATCATCATTGCGGCGGCCGGTAATAATGGTGAAGATGGTGGTCCCGATACGATGAGTTTCCCAGCGCGTTATGACGGGGTGATTGCGGTGGGTGCGACCACGGAAGATAACACAATTGCAAGTTTTTCTTCTTATGGGCCTACGCTTGATCTTGTGGCACCGGGCGCTTCCATTCGAAGCACGTTTACGTCAAACAGCTATTCCACCCAAAGCGGCACCTCTATGGCAGCACCTTTTGTGACTGGCGTTGTTGCCTTAATGTTAAGTCTGAACCCAGCACTGACACATCAAGAAATTTTAAGTCATTTAACCCAAGCGACCGAAGATCTCGGTTTCGATGAGACGATGCAAGGCGCTGGCTTATTGCGGGCGGATTTCTTATTCGCTTCGTTTAGTACGGGAGAAACGGTTGTCACGCATACCATCACTGTCATCCAGCCAGAACATGGCATCATCAATCCTAAAGGGAGCTTCTTAGTCATTGAAGGCAGCAACATTAATTTCTCGATTGAAGCCAATGAAGGCTATCAAGTTCAGCAACTGTTTGTCAATGGGGAAAGCGTTGGAGCGGTTAGTGACTTTACACTGCAGAACATAACACAAGCCTATACCATTGAAGCACAAATGGAAAAAAGAAACTTTATGATTCAGTTTGACGTCAATCACGGGGATCCAATCACGGCACTCAGTGTGCGCTACGATGAAGCAATCCCACCCTTGCCAGAAGCTATGCGCTTAGGGCACGCCTTTGAAGGGTGGTATCTTGATGCGAGTTTAGTGACCCCAATGGCACTCACCACGATGCCTGCTCAAGATTTAACACTTTATGCTAAGTACCGTGTGAACGAGTATCGCATCACGTTTGACGTTAACGAAGGTGAACCGCTTGATTCACTGACAGTCTTGTTTGATGAGCCCATCCCAGAGTTAGGCCAAACCACTAAGCAGGGGCATACGTTTGAAGGGTGGTATCTTGATGAGACGTTCACCACCCCGATGAGCTTTACCACGATGCCCGCTCAAGATGTGACGCTTTACGCGAAATTTAGTGTCAACGAGTATCGCATCACGTTTGACGTTAACGAAGGTGAACCGCTTGATTCACTAACAGTCTTGTTTGATGAGCCTATCCCAGAGTTAGGCCAAACCAGTAAGCTGGGTCATACGTTTGAAGGGTGGTATCTTGATGAGACGTTCACCACCCCGATGAGCTTTACCACGATGCCCGCTCAAGATGTGACGCTTTACGCGAAA
>SKKW01000119.1:0-7406 GCA_007123535.1 Candidatus Izemoplasma sp.
GGCATCTGCATGTCGACTTCATGCACGACATACACAATCAAGATGTTGATTAACTCTAACGGCCAGTTCACTTCTAGCAACAACCGCTCGACAATGCGCGCATCTCCTGCACTCAGCGTTGTACCGGTGAGGTCGTTGATGACTTGTTTTGGATGCGCGGCTTGTAGGTAGGTCACATCGTCACGGTACGCACGAGCGTGCGGTTTCGGTTTTAAAAATTTATGGGCCGTCTCTGAAAGCGTCAAAGCATCGAGTGGTTTTTTTTGCGCGAGCGTTTCAAGGAGTGTCTCACTCAGTTGACGTTCCGATAAATCGTATAAAAACGCGATGTGTTGACAACATTCAATCAAAGCTTTATCGCGGTCATTTTCTGGTAAGATGGTGATCGGGATGGCCTCAATGACAGGCAACACATCGATGGGGGAAGCGACCTTTAAGTGTGTTTCGTCCGGTTGGCTTTGAAGCGGTTTAAACCGTTCATCAAAGCGTTTTGAGATGTTTTGACCATGCGGCTTTAGGGTTGTGTTAAACCGTAACCGGTCCTTTAAATCTAACCAACGTGCGTGCGAAATGTTTGCTTGTAAGTAGGGTTGCAAGGCGCTTTTTTTAAACGCACTGCCAAACACCGGTGGGACTAACACAAGGGTGAGATGACTTTCGTCTTGATACGTGTTTAAAAGGGCCGCCGCTTCAAGCGTTTCGCGCGCCTCAATGATCACATTCGGTGCTTGAGCCAAGGCATCAGCTAAATAGCTTTGTGGATACGTCACCGATTTGTGATGCGAGGGGTCGCTTAGATGCGCAAGCATATGATATAAACTAAACGCCAAAGACCCTATCATGGGAAGATAGAGTAGACTTAAACTATCATAGTGATCTTGATGTAGGGTGAAGGGACGCTCAACGTGGAACGTCTGGGTCTTTTCGGCCATAAAACTCCTTAAGGGTGTAAGCCACTGCCTTTATACTGCAGGGTTCGTTTGAGCGTATCGATCGCTAACACGATCGTTTTTTTGGGTTTCCCTAAACCAAATAAACGGTACGTTTCCATTTTTAAATCGACCGCGGTTTCGGTGGGTGTCACTTGAATGATGGTCGCAATGAGATGCGAACGACGTGCTTTTAAAAACAGTTCACCGTGTTGATCATTCTCGCTGGTGATGTCATAATTCAACGTTTTAGCCAGCTGTTTCACGGCTTCTTTTACCGTTTTATAGTTGGCTTTAAAATAGGGGGTTTGAAGTCTTGAATCGGGGTGACGTTCCCGCGTTTCTGCGGTGGTCGCAAAGACACTCATGACGCACGCTCCTTTAGCGATGTTAAGAGTTGATCAAACGCTTTTTTTGTTTCTAAAATGCTTTTTTAGTTATTAATGGTGTGCGTCGCATCACTTTTCTTTTTAGATAAAGGCCATTGCGCCGCAATTTTCTTTTTCGCGTACGCTTCATCGATCGCATCCCGTGCCATCAAACGATCAAGTTGGATGGCTTTGGTCGTGTAAACAACCAAGGTTTCATCCATTTCTTTGTCGTAATCCGATTCAAAAAGCAGTGGCACATCCACCACCACAATCGCTTCGCCATCGTCTTGATAACGCGCAATCTCTTTGCGGGTTATCTCCAGCACATAAGGATGCACAATGGCGTTAATTTTGGCTTGCGCTTTAGGGTCATGAAACAGCGTATGCGCGAGTTTTTTTCGGTTGATGGTGCCATCGACGTGAAGATACTCCGCACCAAACGCTTGCACCAACTGATGATAGGGGGCTTCGGTGGGCTCAAGTGCCTGTTTGGCAATCGCATCGGTGTCAATGACAGGGATGCCGGCGTCTTTAAAGAAGTTTGCGACGGTTGATTTACCCGTCGCAATGCCGCCAGTTAAACCTAGGACAATACTCATAACTTCAATCCTTTCATCGCTTCGTTTGACAGGTTGGACAGTAATATGTGCCCCGTCCGCCCACGACGATTTTTTTAATCGGTGTCAAACAAGCCTTACAGGGATAATCTTTTTTTGTATGAACATTCAGTTCGTTTTGAAAGCGTCCTGTGACGCCAAGCGAACTGGTATAAGAACGAATCGAAGAGCCGCCTAAAGCCACCGCTTTGGCGAGGACACTTTGCGAACAGGTGACCACTTTTTGAACTTTATGTAAGCCTAAAAGATGGGCTTTTTTTTCAGGATGAATGCCGGCACAAAAAAGCACTTCATCGACGTAAATGTTGCCGAGGCCTAAGACCACGTGTTGATCGAGCAAGACGGTTTTGATGGCCTGTTGGCGGCGTTTAAGTTTCGCTTTCAAATACGGTGCATGAAACCCTTCATCGTGTGGCTCCAGCCCTAACGCTAAGAGCGGTGGGGTGGTGAAGAGTTGATCTGGCGTTCTTAAATGAAAGGTGCCAAACTTACGCACATCATCATAGACCAACTTACGTCCATCGTGTAAGTAAAACGTCACATGTTCATGTTTACGTTTGGGGGCGTCTTGTGGTTCGATGTAATATTTTCCTTCCATGCGTAAATGCGAGATCAAAACATAATGGTCCAACACAAACAGTAAGTGTTTCCCGCGGCGCTTAAAAGCTAATATGCGTTGCCCTTCTAAGAGCTCTTGGAAGGCTTCTTTGGCGATGTCTTGAATCATTTTAGGCCAGTGGACCTCCACACGCATGATTTGTGCGTTTAAAAGGTGTGCTTCAAGGGTCGCCCTGACCGTTTCGACTTCAGGGAGTTCAGGCATTAGTCTTTCACCTCTACACGACCATCGTAGGTGCGTGGTTTGGCTGGGGCGATGTGTTTGGGATGACCGACCGCAACGATTGAAAACGGCGTAAACTCACTGGGGATTTCTAAAATCTCCCGCACATTTTCAGCCCGCATGGAAAGCGGAAAGACGCCAATCCAAACGGCTCCAAGGCCTTGTTCATGGGCCGCTAAAAGAATGTTCTGGGTGGCTGCGGCACAGTCGCTTGGACGCATATGAGGCATCGGTGTGTCGTGTTCTTGCATGAGCGTAACGATCGCCAATGGGGCGTTTTTTAGGTGTCTAGCACCATGCGAAATACCTGAAAGTCGGTCAAGCAAATCACGGTTTTTAACCACAATAAAACGCCATGGTTGTTGATTTTTAGCGCTAGGTGCTTGAATGGCCGCTTGAATCATGTGATCGATGTGTGTTTGTTCGACAGGTTCTTCTGTAAACACGCGCACACTGCGGCGAGTGAGTAAGATCGACATAAAGACCTCCTTATTTGGCATCAAATAAATGCGAACCGTGAGCCATATTGACAGTGAGGGGTACGTCTAATGATACCACAGATTCCATCGTTTGACGGACAATCTTCTTCACACCCTCTAAGTCATCAGGGGCCACACTTAAGACCAGTTCATCGTGTATCTGCAGAATAATTTCAGCGTCAAACTTAGCTTCTTTAAGCGCTTTATCAAGATCGATCATCGCTTTTTTAATGATGTCCGCGGCCGAGCCTTGAAGGGGTGCATTCATCGCTGTGCGTTTGCCAAACTCGCGCTGTGAATGGATCTTCGCATGCAGTTCAGGGATGTAGCGGCGACGTGCCATAAGGGTGGTGACATAGCCGTTAGTTTGGGCGCCTTCAATGACGGAATCCATGTAGGCTTTGATGCCTGAAAACTGCGTGTAATAGCGTTCAATAAATTGTTCGGCTTGTTTCAGTGGAATGCCTAAATCATCGGCTAAGGACCACGCACTTTGACCATAAATGATGCCGAAGTTGACGGCTTTAGCAAGACGCCTTTCGTCGTCGGTGATGGTTTTTTTTAAAAAGACATTTTGACCGGTGATTCGGTGGATGTCTTCGTTGGCTTTAAACGCTTCAATCAAGGTTTTCTCTTGCGCTAAATGGGCGAGCAAACGCAGTTCAATTTGCGAGTAGTCGCTCGCCAGTAAGACGCGGTCTTTGGGCGCGGTAAAGACTTTGCGTAGTTCACGCCCGATGTCGGTCCGAATGGGGATGTTTTGTAAGTTGGGTTCAATCGAACTTAAGCGGCCCGTTTGTGTGAGCGCTTGTTTATAGATGGTATGGATTTTCCCATCACTCATCACGGCTTGCCTTAGCCCGTTGACATACGTTGACTGAAGTTTTTTTAACGTCCGGTATCGCATAATCGCGGAGATGATGGGGTGTTTATCTTCCAGTTTCTTTAACACATCGACGTTGGTCGAGTATCCTGTTTTCTTTTTTTGATACGAAGGTAGGCCTAACGTGTCAAAAAGCACGACCCCCAGCTGTTTAGGGGAATCAATGTTGAAGGTTTCACCCGCTAAGCCATAAATCATGTCTTCTAAGCCTTCGAGCTCTTCTTGTAAGTCTTCATTAAACGTTTCAAGGGCGTCCATATCACAATCGATGCCGGTGATTTCCATACGGGTCAACACATCCGCAAGAGGGCGCTCAATGGCTTCATAAAGCGACCACTGGTCATGGTCTTTGAGCGCTTTTTCGATGACTGGTTTGAGTTCAAACACCGCGCGTGCTTTTTGCATCGCATGGGTGCTTAAGGCGTCATCCGAAGGGATGTGATACTGTTTGCCTTTGCCGTAAACGACATCGTCGTACTCTAAATCATCGTCATAACCGAAATGACTGCTCAAGACTTTTAAATCTTTTTGCGTGTACGCGGGATTGACAATATAGGCGGCCAACAACACATCAAATGCAACACCCTCCACGCGGATATCATGCGCTTTTGCGATGACTTGTAAGGCTTTCACATCGTAGGTGGCTTTTAAGAGGGTTGGGTCGCTTAAAAAGTCTAAAAACGCCTCATCGTTGAGGGCGTCTTCAAACGAAAGATAACTTGCTTTACCCGCTTGATATAGGCCAAATCCTAACGGTTTCGCGTGATGATAATTCGCCCCAAAATATTCTAACACCACCGCGGTGCCCTCATGATAAAGTTTTTCTGATTTGGTTTGGGTGAGGGTTTCTTTGGGTTCATTCGTTTGATTGTTTTGATCCAGTTTTTTGATGAGGCTATAAAATTCGAGCGACTCATAAAAGTTCGTTAATGAGGCCTTAGGGCCATCATATTTTAAATCATCCAAGGAAAAAGGTAACGACGCATCGAGGATGAGTTTCGCTAAGTGGCGATAGGTAAATGCCTCGTCTTGGTTTTCAATGAGACGTTCTTTAAGTTTGCCTTTGATGTCGTTAATGTTTTCATAGATGCCTTCTAACGTGCCATACGTGCTTAACAGTTTGACCGCTGTTTTTTCACCAACGCCAGGGACCCCAGGCAGATTGTCAGAAGCATCGCCCATCAAGCCTTTTAAATCAGGAATTTGATGTGGCTTTAACCCAAGCGACGTTTCAAGCGCCGATTCATCAAAGATGGCGTTGGGCTCAAGCCCTTTTTTTTGAATCCGCATGGCGATGTTAGCCCCAAGTAATTGATAAAGATCTTTATCGTTTGAAACGATGTCGATGCGCTCCATCTCGGCTTTATATTGTGAGGCGATTGAAGCGATGATGTCGTCGGCTTCTAAGGCCTCATCCGCATACACAAAACAGCCCATATGCTCAACCAGTGCTTCAATCTTGGGCATTTGTGAGATAAACTCTTCGGGCACTTTGGCACGCCCAGCTTTATAGGCTTCATAGGTTTTATGACGGTACGTTTCTTTCCCTTTATCAAAGGCCACCGCCACATGGGTGTAGCCGTTTTTAAGAAGGGCGTTTAAAATGTTGGCCATGCCATAAAGAGCGTTGGTATACTCTCCTTTAGAGTTTTGCATCAGCGGCCCTGCATACGCGGTCGCATAGTAGGCCCGAAACATCATATTCGACCCATCGATAAGACATAATTTTGCCATGAAGTGTGCCTTCTCTCTTTCGAATTACATTCATTCTAACACATTTTAAGATAAAAAAAATACTCAGCGAACTGAGTATTCTTTAGAGCACATTCTCTAAGTAATCTAGGATGTCTTGAACGGTACGAATGTTGCTGGCGCTGGTGTCGTCGATTTCAATATCAAACGCTTCTTCTAAAGCCATGATGAGTTCCACTGCATCGAGTGAATCCGCATCAAAATCTTCGGCTAAATCGCTTTCTAACTCAATCGTATCGAGCTCTACACCAAGCTCATCCGCAATAATTTGTTTGACTTTTTCTAACATCTCGTCGTCTCCTTCAATTAACCTAAATGCAAGGGTTATTATAGTGTCTGCGTTTCGCTTTGTCAATCAATTAAAGTGGCGCTTTAAGCGTTTTTTTGATAGATGGCTTCTAAGCCTTTAAAAATGATCGTTTGGTCCATCACATAATCGTCTGGAAACAACGCTTCAAGCAAACGTGCCCCGCCCCCGGTCACAATGACGGGTAAGGTCGGATTTTTCTCTTGTTTTCTGAGCGCTTCCACAAACCCTTGAATCATGAACACATGGCCATGAATGAAGCCGGTATTTAAGGCACTCAAGGTCGTGGTCCCAACAATCGTACTGGGTACTTCAAAGGCGAAGGATGACAGCTTACTGGCACGTTGAATCAAGCAGTCGCGTGAGGCGTCAAGACCAATCGCAATCGCGACGCCTTTGATCTCTTTATCTTTAAGGTGCGTAATGGTGGTCGCTGTACCACAGTCAATGAGCACCGCGTCCGGGCCATAATGCGTAATCGCCCCAGCCGCCACGGCGACGAGATCGGCGCCCACTTCTTTCGGGTTTTCTGTGACCACTTTAACGCCGGTTTTAACGCCAGGGCCGACCCAAATTAAAGGGAGTTTTGTGTATTGATCAATGAATGTTTTAAAGACATCGTTTAAAGGGGGCACCACGCTTGAAATGACGACCCCGGTGGCCGCTTCAAAGTGTGGTTTTAATAAGGTGTAGTACTCATCGCTAGATTTTAAGATATCGGTACGATAACGTACCATGTGATAGTCGCCGTCTTTGGGCATGCCGATAACGATGTTTGAATTTCCGATGTCAATGGTTAAAATCATGGGGTCCTCCTACAAAAATCGATTAAAGTGCTTCATCCGCAAAAGGGTTTGCAAGGCGTAAACGCCAAACAATCGGCGTCGCAATGATAAGGGCTGCGCCCATTTCAAAGAAGCCATTGCTAAGCATAACCGCCCAGATAAAAGCAAAAAACGGCGTGTTTTCCGCAAACTCCGATAAGATCGGATCAAGCGGCGCAAAGACGAAGAAGCTACTTAACACAAAGAATGTGTGTAATAGGGTTGAGAGTGTGGCGGTGAGGGCAATCTGTAGCCAGAGGTTTTTGGTCAGTTTTCCAAAGGCTACAAACAACAGATAAATGGCAACGCCAAAGAGAATTCTTGGTAACACCGCAATTAAAGGGTTTTGAAACACCAAACTAAAGCCAGTGGCTCTTAAGAGCGCTTGACTCCATGAAGCTAA
>SKKW01000025.1:0-7363 GCA_007123535.1 Candidatus Izemoplasma sp.
CAATGGCCCCTAAACCCATCGGACCAGCCCCACCAAGGATGGCTAAAGCCCCGTTTTCTTTAATGTCCATCACATGGGTGTACTGACTCGGAATGGTGTGATAGGCCGCATGAAAAGCGCCGATGACACACGACATAGGTTCTGCGAGTGACGCTTCAAAAAAGGCGTCGCCTTGATAGTTGATTAAACAATTGATTTCCATCACTTCATTGGGAATGATCGCATAGGTCATGTCGCCGCCATACCAACGGAACGAATACCCTGGAGAGTCCATGCTGCCTTTGTAGTTTAAGGCAGGTTGTATCGCGAACTTATCGCCTTCTTTAAACTGGTGTTGCCATTTCTTACCAACCTTTTTAATGATACCCGCGAACTCATGGCCAATAACCACAGGGTTCACATCACAGTCGTTGGGGACACGTTTGTGTTTTTTACCGAGTTTTGTAGCTTTGTACGTCGACATACAAATGGAGTCACTGACGACTTTAACTAAAATCTCATCGTCTTTCATTTCAGGCAACTCAAACTCATCGAGTTTGAGTTGATTGGCACCATACAATCTTACTGCGTGTGTTTTCATCATACACCTTCCTCTTGATAGGGTTTTATTGTCATTCTTTCAAGCATGGTTTGGACGTCATAGGCGCTGGGCGCTTGGGTCCCTTCGGTGAGCGTTGCGGCACTGGCGGTCGCGGATGCAAAGCGCAAGCACGCTTCAAACGATTGACCTTTGGCTTTGGCGACCATTAAGCCTGCGACAAAGCTATCGCCTGCCCCAACGGTACTCTTGGTGATTAATGTCAGTGGTTCAACGATGAGCGTTTGAGTGTCTTTTTTTGCAAGCGCCCCTTGGGCGCCAAGAGTGACATAAATTTCTTCAATCTTTTCAAAGCGAGGATCGTTTAAAAAGGTCGCGATGTCGCTTAGCGTAGGGAGTGCTTTTCCAGCCAGTGTTTCAAGTTCTTCACGGTTAGGTTTGATGACCGTTGGATGGGCTTCAAGTCCTAAAAACAGCGCTTCATTCGACGCATCTAAGACGGTCATGACCCCGTTGACTTTGACACGTTTAATCAGTTGTTGATAGATGGTTTTTGGACTTCCTTTAGGTAAAGACCCACTTAAGACCAACCAGTCTCCGGGTTTTAAGACATCGATTAAGTAACGTTCTAAACGATCGTAAGCCTCTTGATCAAAGCTGGGTCCTTGTTCATTAAGTTCAATCATGGATTGTGTGGACGTTTGCCAAACTTTGAGGTTTTCACGTGTTTCCCCTGGCACGTCAATGAAATGATGATTGAGTTTGAGGTCACAAAGATTGTTGCGAATAAACTGTCCATTTTGACCAGCCAAAAAGCCTGTGAGGGTTGCTGAAAAGCCTAATCGATCAAGGACTTTACCTACGTTAATGCCTTTGCCAGCGGCGTCCCGTTTGGTACGGTTGACATGATTGACGCCATTGAGTTTTAAAGCTTCAATCTCGACAGTACGGTCAATCGCAGGATTAAGAGTTAACGTCACAATCATGTGGCATCGCCTTCGGTGAACAGTTTATAAACTAAGTTCACATCGCTGGTTTTCCATAATTTTTTGGCGTCTTCTTCTTCACCTAAGGCTTCTGCAATGTTCGCAAGTATTTTGATGTGATCGTTGTCTTTACCCGCGATACCAATGACTAAATAGGCAGTGTTTCCGTTGTATCCAATGCCTTCAGGGTATTGCATGACCACGAGGCCTGAATGAAGAATTTGGTCTTTCGCTTTCCCTACGCCGTGGGGAATGGCGATGCCATTGCCGATGTAGGTAGAGACGATGTCTTCGCGTTCATACATCGCTTTTAAATAGCCGTCTTTGACGTAACCCTCTTCAATCAACCGTTCACCGACTAAACGAATCGCTTCGTCGCGAGAGGTGCTTTGGCAACCTAAGAAGATGTTGTGTGGCGCTAAAATGTCTTTTTTCATGGGAGACTCCTTTACGTTAATAGTGAGGTATTTTTTTCTTTTAAATAGGATGTAAAGTGTTGTTCGAACCACTGTTTGAGTTGGCTGGCTTCACGGTCTTTAAGAGCACTTAAGAACGATTCGTCACTGACACATAGACGACTCAGTTCACTGATGACGTCTAAGGCAGGGTTGCTTAAGTCTTTTGGCGCAAGCATCACGAGGATGGTTTGCACACGATGGTGCTTATACGTGTGTGTTTTGGCTAAGCGTAAGATCTGAACGGTTAAGACACGGACCCCTTCACTACGAGCATGTAAGAATAAGACTTGTTCCTGTTCAAAGAAAATGGTCCCAATACGCTCGCGCGCTCTTAAGTCCTTTTCAATCGTGTCTTTAAGTTCAAATCGTGTGGCGATGGCGCTTAAAAAGTCATGATCATCGAGGGAGACATCGTCATCAATGATTAGGTGGTGTAATAGTTCTAAGACATGTTTCGTATAGGCTTGTAAGGTTTCGATGGTGTCGATGGATACGGCGGGTTTGTTTTCTTTCAGCGGTTGTTTTTGTATTAAAGCGGTCGCTTTTAGTGCTTGGTCAATCTTTTCTAAATCGTTGTCGATTAAGAGGGGGTTCACCGTGACCACAGGCAACAATCGATTGTCAAAGGGCACGGTGGAGATGATCAAATCGACATGGTTTTCTAACAGCCAAACTTCTGAGATTTTGGTTGAAGAGAAGATGCCGACGACATCGAGATTGGTAAACTCAGATTTAATCCGCTCTGCAAGCATTTTAGAGGTCCCAAAGCCACTCATGCACGTCACGACAATACGGTAGCGCCGGCGTGTGTGTGGCGTGGTGTTTTTTTGGGCCTCGATGGCGGAACCTAAATGCAAGGCGATGAAGCCAATCTCACTTTCAGGTAAACGAATGGTGAGTTTCTCTTCAAGGATGGACGCACAGCGTTTGGCTAAATCAAACACTTCTGGGTAGTGTTCTTTTATTTTATCGAGTAAAGGGTTGCGAATGTCTAAGTTCATATGAATGCGGTTGATCGATAAGCGAATGTGATCGACTAACCCAACCAGCAAGGCTTCCGATTGTCTTAAAGGATAGCCTGAGTCTTTTTCAGCTAACCGAATCATCTCGTTGATGATCGACGCCAGTTGATAGTTGCTGATGACGAGCTCGTTAAATTTTAAGACACTCTCATCGTAGAGGCCATGGTGATAGCGGGCGCCTTTAAGATGCATCGTAATGTAGCCAACTTCAGCTTGGGGAATGTCTAAGTTTAACTGCTTAGCTAAGTGTTCTGTTAGATTGGTCGCAATCGCAAATTCATCAAACAGTTTTAAGTTGGTAAGGGTGTCTTCGGCCATGTCAATGAGTTCGCCTTTTTGAAGACGTTTAATGGCTAAAGCGAGGTGCACGGCTAAGGCCGTGTATGAACTTTCCACAAACTGAAAGCCCATGCTGTACTCGCTGGCTTTAATGGCTTCTTCGATAAGATGGATGGTTTTAAGATCAATCATATCGAGCAGCTTTTGCGTGATGCGACTGTGGGTTAACGTGGGTGTTTCTTGTTTATGAATGGTGGTCACATACTGGTTGATGACGTCTCTAAGTTGCGCCCCATCGAGACGTTCATATAAAAACCGCATAAGGGCACGTCGTTTATCTTTTTCCGCGCCTTCAACCCAGATGCCATACCCTTGCTTACGAGCAAGGGTTAAATCATAATCATTTAACCATGTCACCACATGATCGAGATCATGGGAAATGGTGGCTTCGGAGACGTCGAGTGTTTTGGCAAAATAGGAAAGTTTAAAGACATCGTTGGCTTGTAAGAGTTCCGTCGCAATAAACGTTTGACGTTCTTGGGGTCGATAGACTTGGTCAATTGCACTCTCTTTTAAGTTGATTAAGAGTGCTTGTTGAGTGGCGTCGTCTAACTCTAAATAAAGCCCTTTTTGCGCTTGTCTTTGAAGGGTGACTTGATGACGTTCAAACCACTGGTCAACGTAAGGCATGTCACGTAACACGGTCCGTTTAGACACACCAAGACGTTGCGCTAACTGCGCAATGGTGATGGGTTGGGTCCGTTTTATAAGCATCTCAATGAGTGTGCGTTCGCGAACACTTAACATGAGGGAACCTCCTTAGAGGACTTTGGATACTCTCATCATAAGACAGTTTTTCTCATAGTCCAAGACTTTAAGGTTTTATTTTGTCTTAAGGGTGTCTCTTTTGGAGGTGACAAAGCTAAATAATAAAAGAAAGGCAAGGTCCTTTTGGACCTTGCCTAATGACTTACTTAAGACGATCCACCAATTGATCGTATTCAGGAGCACCTACGAAATTTTCAATCGCGATGATTTCCGCTTGTGGCGCATGTTTCGTTGCGCGCGCTTTTAAGTTCTTTTGAGTGACGACTAAGTTCACATCGTTTGGAATGTCTTCTAAACTACAGTTCATGACTTCAATGTCGATGCCAGCTTTTTTAAATTTATTACGTAAGGTTGAAGCACCCATCGCAGAAGAACCCATACCAGCGTCACAGGCGAACGCTATACGTTCGACGGTTTTCACTTTTTTATCCGCCGCTGATTTCATATCAGAGACTTTCGCTTGTGCTTGCGCTAAGTTATCGACGAGTGTTTTATCACGTTTTAAGAAGAATGAAGCGACTAAGAAGCTCACGACCGTTGAGGTAAGAACCCCTGCAATCACACCAACAAACCCACCACGTGGCGTCATAGCGAGCAGCGCGAAGATGCTGCCTGGTGACGGTGTGGCCACTAACCCTGAATTAAATACGACAAACGTGAAAACGCCTGTTGCACCACCCGCGATGGCGGCTAATACAAGGACCGGTTTCATCAAGACATAGGGGAAATAAATCTCATGAATCCCACCCAAGAAGTGAATGATGATGGAGCCTGGAGCACTTTCTTTAGACATCCCTTTACCAAAGACCCAAAAGGCAAGTAAGATCCCAAGGCCTGGTCCAGGATTGGTTTCAAGTAAGAAGAAGATGGATTGACCCGTCGCAGCGGCTTCATTCACACCCAGCGGGCCTAAAATACCATGGTTGATGGCGTTATTTAGGAATAAAATCTTGGCTGGTTCAATAAAGAATGACGCAAGCGGTAATAAGTTCGCATCAACCATGACGCGGACTAACGCTTCTAAACCGTTGTTTAAACCTAGAACAATGGGTCCGATGACGACAAGCGCGAAAAGTGACAGTAACATCCCCGCAATACCAGCAGAGAAGTTCGCGACGAGCATTTCAAAGCCTGTAGGGACTTTATCTTCAAGCAGTTGGTCGATTTTTTTGATCGCATACCCACCTAGTGGGCCCATGACCATCGCTCCGATAAACATCGGAATGTCGGCGCCAACGATGACACCCATGGTCGCAATAACCCCTAAGACCCCACCACGGATCCCGTAGACTAAACGTCCACCGGTAAACCCAATGAGCATCGGTAGCATGTAAATAATCATCGGTCCGACGAGCGCTGAGAGTGTTTCATTCGGGATCCATCCGGTTGGGATAAAGAACGCCGTAATGAGTCCCCAAGCGATGAAGGCCCCGATGTTAGGCATCACCATGCCGCTTAGAAAGCGACCAAAGCGTTGCACTTGTACACGAAATGTTGATTCCATTTTAAATCCTCCTAAGATTCAGTTGTTTGATAGGCTCATTGTAAAATGCAAACGCTCACAAAACAACGATTACTAATTTAACTATGCCGAAGAAGCGGTGACAAGATTTAAAAGTAAAACAATCTAACGCCTATAGTCATCGCCACCATCGCCGTCAAAGGGGTTCTTTTACGCCGATGAATTAAGGCAAACTATAATAATTCTAATTAGGCGTTAACACCTTAGTTAAGGGCCCGAAGTTAAATTGTCCTATTTTTTAATACAATTACCTATTGTAAGCATTTTCATATATATTTATAATAAAGCCATGATTCAAATACCATTATAGGCTGTAAACACTTACAGAGGAGGGTTATATGTCCGTTCAAGAAGTCTTATCAAAGTTTCCAGCACAAGAAGATTATCTCTTAGAGATTTTACTCGAAGTGCAAAAACAAAAAGTACATCATGACTTGACCGAGGAAGAAATGAAAGCCATCGCGACGTATTTAAACGTCAGCGAAAGCAAAGTGTCCTCGGTCGTTTCTTTCTATTCGCTATTCTCCATGGCACCTAAAGGTGAATACGTGATTCAAGTCTGTCATGACGTGCCATGTTATGTGAACAAACAACCCCACATCCTAGACACACTCAAAACACTCTTACAACTCGAGATTGGGGAAACGAGTGAGGACCAAATGTTCACACTCGAGTACACCAGCTGCTTAGGCGCTTGTGACAAAGCACCGGCGATTCGGATTGGGGAGAAAACCTACACCCATCTGACGCCGGACAAAGTCAAAGCCATCCTCGCAGAGTATCGGGGGAAACGACATGCTTGAGATGAAAAAACTGACTAAACACATCGGAAGAGTCAACCCATTATCGCTTCAAAGTGCGCTTGATGCGGGCGCTTATGAACAGTTTAAAAAAGCGTTAAACACCGATCGTATTGATCTCTTTCAAGAGATTGAAGATTCAAAACTCCGCGGTCGGGGCGGGGCTGGGTTCCCTGTCCACATCAAAATGATGGCCATTGCCAAAGAAACCGACGATGAAAAGTATTTAGTGTGTAACGCCGATGAAGGCGAACCCGGCAACTTTAAAGATCGCTACTTACTCGAAAAAGATCCGCACCTCATGTTAGAAGGGATTCTCATCAGTGCCTACATCGTGCGCGCGAAAAAAGGCTACATCTACATTCGTGGTGAATACAATCAAGCCATCGCGATTGTCTCCTGGGCGCTCGATGAGTTAAAACAAAAAGGGCTCCTAGGTGAGAACATCTTAGGCACTGAGATGTCGTTTGATTTAGAAGTGCGTCGAGGCGCAGGCTCTTATGTGGTCGGCGAAGAATATGCGATGCTTGAATCGATTGAAGGCAAATCAGGTCGGACACGCGTTAAACCACCCTTCCCTACGGAAAAAGGCCTCTTTGGGAAACCGACGTTGATTAACAACGTTGAAACTTTCGCCAATCTTCCACTGATCATGGAAGAAGGCGGGTTAAATTTTGCTAAAATAGGCACCACCACATCCACAGGAACGAAACTGATTTCACTCTCTGGCAACATCATAAACCCAGGCGTCTATGAAGTGCCTTTTGGGGTCACCTTACGAGATGTCATCGACACCTTAGGTGGCGGGGTCGGCGTAGGCCGTCACATCAAAATGGTGCAACTAGGTGGAGCGTGTGGCCCCATCATTCCTGAGATGATGTTGGATATGAAAATTGATTTTGATCGTTTTGAAGATTTCGAGTCGAAAAC